>NZ_JAMYOU010000006.1:0-236794 GCF_040319995.1 Mesorhizobium sp. M0815
CGGCGGGCCCCCCCCGGGGGGGTGGGGGGGTCGGCTCCTCTCGCCCCCCCCCCGGGGGGGGGCGGCGCCCGCGGGGGGGGGGGGGCCGGCCCCCGCGGCGGCGGCGGCGGCAGCCGCCGGCGCCGCTTCCCTGGCGGCCTTGGTCGCCGCCCTGGTTTCCCGGTCGCGGGTCGCCTTCAGGATCGCCTTTTCACTCTTGAGGGTCGTCAGGCCACTGGCCGGCTCTGAGGTGACGCGGCCGTTTTGCGGTCCTGGCGTCACCGAAGCACCCTTGCCGGCGTCATAGAGGTCGATGATCTCGGCAAGCCGCTCCGGCGTCAAATCCTCGTATGTGTCCTTGAAGACCATAACCATCGGTGCGTTGACGCAGGCGCCGAGGCATTCGACCTCCTCCCACGACAGCGTGCCCTTGTCGTTGGTGTGGAACTGGTCGTGATGGATCTTCGAGCGGCACACATCCATCAGCGATTCCGAGCCGCGCAGCATGCAGGGCGTGGTGCCGCAGACCTGGACATGCGCGCGGGTGCCGACCGGATTGAGCTGGTATTGCGTATAGAAGGTGGCGACTTCTAGCCCGCGAATATAGGGCATGCCGAGCATGTCGGAGATCGTCTCGATCGCCGCCTTGGTCACCCAGCCTTCCTGCTCCTGCGCCAGCATCAGCAAGGGGATGATCGCGGATTGCTCGCGCCCCTTCGGATATTGCTTGATCCACTGCTTCGCCGCTGCCGCATTCGCCCGGTTGAAGGCGAAGGAGGCTGGCTGGAGGCTGGCTTCTGCGAGACGGCGGACTGACATTTAGCGATCGACCTCACCAAAGACGTATAGGTTCGTCATCTTGCTGCGGCCTCCTTACAAAGTTTCGCCGTACCGTCGAAACATTGGAAAGTCGGCGAATTTGTCATGACAGGCGGGCAAACGCCGGATTTACCAGCCAAGAGAGCAACAAGCCGCGCGAACCCTGTTTTGCCGGAAGCAGCTGCCGATACCTCCGCCTTAGAGAAACTCGCGCCATCCGGCGCTGCGACGCTACACTCGCATGTATCTCTCTTGAAATAGAAAGCATCGACATCGGCGGATTCTGCTGTCGCACTTTCTTGCATGCCAAGCGTGACGTAGCTCAGCTTGAAGTGCTGCTTCACAAGATCGGAAGCATCGATAGACGCTCCGCACTCGATTGCATATGCAGGGTGCATTGCGACAGCAATGACGATTAACATGAGGCTCAGAATGCGATTCACCGATCGACCTCACCAAACACGATGTCGAGGGAGCCGAGAACGGCGGTGACGTCGGCCAACATGTGGCCGCGGCACAAAAAGTCCATCGCTTGCAGATGCGCAAAGCCGGGGGCGCGCAGCTTGCAGCGGTAGGGCTTGTTGGTGCCGTCGGAGACGAGATAGACACCGAACTCGCCCTTCGGCGCCTCGACCGCGGCATAGACCTCGCCGGCCGGAACGCGGTAGCCTTCGGTGTAGAGCTTGAAGTGATGGATCAGCGCTTCCATCGAGCGCTTCATCGCCGCGCGCTTCGGCGGCACCACCTTGCCGTCGAGGTTAGACACCGGCCCGCTGCCCTCCTTACCGAGCAACAGGTCGACGCACTGGCGCATGATTTTCGCCGACTGCCGCATCTCTTCCATACGCACCAGATAACGGTCGAAGCAGTCGCCGTTCTTGCCGATCGGAATGTCGAAGTCCAGCTCGGCATAGCATTCGTAGGGCTGCGATTTGCGCAGATCCCACGGCGCACCCGAGCCGCGCACCATGACGCCGGAAAAGCCCCAGGCCCAAGCGTCGGCCAGGGAGACGGTAGCGATGTCGACATTGCGCTGCTTGAAGATGCGGTTGCCGGTCAAAAGCGCGTCGAGGTCGTCGACCGACTTCAGGAACGGGTCGATCCACTTGCCGATGTCCTCGATCAGCTTCTGCGGCAGGTCCTGGTGGACGCCGCCCGGCCGGAAATAGGCCGCGTGCATGCGCGAGCCCGAGGCGCGCTCATAGAACACCATCAGCTTTTCGCGCTCGACAAAACCCCAGAGCGGCGGCGTCAGCGCGCCGACATCCATCGCCTGCGTCGTCACATTGAGGATGTGCGACATAATGCGGCCGATCTCGGAGTAGAGAACTCGAATAAGCTGCCCGCGCTTCGGCACCTCGATACCGAGCAGCCGCTCGGCGGCGAGCGCAAAGGCATGCTCCTGGTTCATCGGCGCGCAATAGTCGAGCCGGTCGAGATAGGGCACGGCCTGCAGATAAGTCTTGTGCTCGATCAGCTTTTCCGTGCCGCGATGCAAAAGCCCGATATGCGGATCGACGCGATCGACGACTTCTCCGTCAAGCTCCAGCACAAGGCGCAAAACGCCATGCGCAGCAGGGTGTTGCGGGCCGAAATTGATATTGAAGTTGCGAACGGAGGTTTCAGCCATTTACTGCTTTGCCTTCTCATCTCCCGGAAGCACGTAATCCGTACCTTCCCACGGAGACAGAAAATCGAAATTGCGGAATTCCTGCTTGAGCTCGACCGGCTCGTAGATGACGCGCTTGGCTTCGTCGTCGTAGCGCACCTCGACGAAGCCGGTCAGCGGAAAGTCCTTGCGCAGCGGATGGCCCTCGAAGCCGTAGTCGGTCAGGATCCGGCGCAGATCGGGATGGCCCGAAAACAGCACGCCATAGAGGTCGTAGGTCTCGCGCTCGAACCAGTCCGCGCCGGGATATATGCCGGTGATCGACGGCACCAGCGTCTCTTCGTCGGCCTGGACCTTGATGCGGATGCGGATATTCTGCCTCGGCGACAGCAGGTGATAGACCACGTCGAAGCGCTTTGCCCGCGACGGATAATCTGCGCCGCAAACGTCGATGATCGAAATGAACTGGCATTTCGGGTCGTCGCGCAGGAAGGTCACCACCTCGATCAGGTCGCGCGGCTCGACCGAGATAGTGAGTTCGCCATAGGCGAGCACCGCTTCGCCGATCCGGCCGGTCAGCTTCTCGCCAAGATAGGTCGAGAGGTCATTCAACGCCTGGGTCATGCCGCTCACCGTTCGATCGTGCCGGTGCGGCGGATCTTCTTCTGCAGCAGAAGGATGCCGTAGAGCAGCGCTTCAGCGCTCGGTGGGCAGCCGGGCACGTAGATGTCGACCGGCACGATGCGGTCGCAGCCGCGCACCACCGAATAGGAATAATGATAATAGCCGCCGCCATTGGCACAGGAGCCCATCGAGATGACGTAGCGCGGCTCCGGCATCTGGTCGTAGACCTTGCGCAGCGCCGGCGCCATCTTGTTGGTCAGCGTGCCGGCGACGATCATGATGTCGGACTGGCGCGGAGACGCGCGCGGCGCGACACCGAAACGCTCGCTGTCGTAGCGTGGCATCGAGGTGTGGATCATCTCGACGGCGCAGCAGGCGAGGCCAAAGGTCATGAACATCAACGAGCCGCTGCGCGCCCAGGTGATCAGCGCCTCGGTCGAAGTGACGAGAAAACCCTTGTCGGCGAGTTCGTTGTTGATCTCCAGGAAGAACGGATCATCCTCCCCCACCGGTCTGCCGGTGTTGGGGTCGATGAGGCCCTTGGGCTTCGGCGCGACGAGCGTGCCGGAACTGTCGTTCAATCCCATTCCAGCGCTCCTTTTTTCCATTCATAGGCAAAGCCGATGGTCAGCACCGCCAAAAACACCATCATCGACCAGAAACCGAGCATGCCGATCTGACTGAACGACACTGCCCAAGGAAACAGGAAGGCCACCTCCAGATCGAAGATGATGAACAGGATCGACACCAGGTAGAAGCGGATGTCGAACTTCATGCGGGCGTCGTCGAACGAGTTGAAGCCGCACTCATAGGCGGAAAGCTTTTCCGGATCGGGGTTGCGGTAAGCCACCAGGAACGGTGCGGCGAGCAGCGCCAGGCCGACGACCAGCGCCACGCCGATGAACAGGACGATGGGCAGGTACGAACCTAAAAGTGCGTTCATGCTGCAGTTTTCCGTTGGCGGCCAATCCACTCTGATTACAGCACCGGACCCACTTGCGGAAGCGTGACAGATTAACCACTGAACCGTTTTAAGGGGGCTCTATGCTGCAACGCGGCGAGGGTTAGCGCAGCGCTTTCGGCGAAGCAAGTCAAACCTTGTTCAAATCGCGGTGCTGGACGGCATATCCGGGAAAACTGGTCCGATCCGCTCCTGTTTGATTTCCTTCACTTTTCACTCCACTTTTCTCTCCTGACATAGATGCCGCCAAAACCTTGCTAGCATGGGGCGGAATCGCAGGTCATTTTTCTCTGTCTAACATCGTCCGGATACCGCCTTCATGAAAGAAAAAATCTCGCTTGCCCTGGCCCGTCGCATTGCGCTTGCGGCACAGGGATTCAATGACCCGCGCCCCAGCGGCACGCCTGACCGCCGGCATCTGGCCCGGGTGCTTGCACGTACCGGCCTGCTGCAGATCGATTCCGTCAGCGCCGTGGTTCGCGCCCATTATATGCCGCTCTATTCGCGGCTTGGCCCCTACAAGCTGGCGCTGCTCGACGACGCCGCGGTGACACGCAAGCGCATGGTCTTCGAATATTGGGCGCATGAAGCCTCGTTCCTGCCCGTCGAGACCTATCCGCTGATGCGCTGGCGCATGCGGCGGGCCGAGCGCGGCGAGGAAATGTACAGCGGACTGGCAAAATGGGGCCGCGAGCACGCCGCCTACATTGAGGACATCTATCGCGAGGTCGCTGAACGAGGCCCGATCGCGGCGTCGGCTTTCGAAGGCCAGAAGGGCTCGGGCGGCTGGTGGGGCTGGAGCCATGCCAAGCATGCCTTCGAATGGCTGTTCTGGGCGGGCCGCATCACCACGGCGCACCGGCGTGGTTTCGAGCGGTTCTACGATCTGCCGGAGCGCGTGCTGCCGCCAACGGTACTCGCTTTGCCAGTTCCGTCCCCCGCGGACGCCCACCGCGAACTGCTGCGCATCTCCGCCCGCGCCCATGGCGTCGCCACGGCGGGCGATCTGCGCGACTATTTCCGCCTCTCGCCCGCCGACATCAAGGGCCGCATCGAGGAACTGGTCGAGGCTGGCGACCTGTTGCCGGTGAGCGTCGAAGGCTGGAGCAAAACAGCCTATCTCCACAAGGACGCCCGTTTGCCGCGCAGGATCGAGGCGCGCGCCTTGCTTGCGCCGTTCGATCCCGTCGTCTTCGAGCGGTCGCGCACCGAGCGGTTGTTCGACTTCCACTACCGCATCGAGATCTACACGCCGGCCGAAAAGCGCCAGTATGGCTATTATGTGCTGCCGTTCCTGCTCGGCGACAGCATCGTCGGGCGCGTCGACCTCAGGGCCGACCGCCCGGCCGGCGTATTGCGCGTCCATGCCGCCTATTCGGAGCCCGGCGCCCCGCCGCAAACTGCCGCCGCCCTTTTCGAGGAATTGAAGCAGATGCAGGGTTGGCTCGGGCTCGAGCGCATCGAGGTGACGGCTGCCGGCGACCTCGGCCAGCCGCTCGCAGATATCGCCGCGTCATAGACGTGCGTTGACACGACTGCCTTCACAAGCCTAAATCCGTTCCAGACGGTCCCCTGCCCGCAACGGCAAGGGCCAAGAGGGAATGCGGTGCGAAATCTCGATTTCAAATCCGCGGCTGTCCCCGCAACTGTAAGCGACGAGCCAAGGCCGAAAACCACTGGGATATTCCCGGGAAGGCGGCACCCAGGCGATGACCCGCGAGCCAGGAGACCTGCCGTCTAGGACATAAGAATCCGATCGCCTGGCGGGTTTTCCGGGCAAGGAGCCTGATTTGGAACGCGACAGCAGTTTTCCGGCTGAGACAGCGGATTTATTGTCCGGCCATGGTGATTCCCCGGCCGGCGTTACCGTCATCGTCTGCTCGTCCTGCCGTGACGAGACCGGTTCGGACGCTTATCCCCGCGCCGGCGAACTGCTCGCCGAGCACACGCGCCGCGCCGCTTCCAGCGAAAACATTAAAATCCGCACCGTCGAATGCCTCGGCAATTGCAAGCGCCGGCTCAGCGCCGCGATGCTGCGCGACGGCTGCTGGAGCTATGTCTTCGGCGACCTGACCACGACCAGCGGCACCGATCTGGTGACGGGGGCAAAGCTGTTCGCTACTTCGACGGACGGCCTCATTCCGTGGCGCGGCCGTCCCGATTGCCTGAAGCGCGGCTTGGTTGCCCGCATCCCTCCCCTCGACCTTTTGAAGGACTTGATATGACTTCCCCAGATTCGGCCGCCAACGTTTCGCGCGTCCCCTGCACCGTCGTCACCGGCTTTCTCGGCGCCGGCAAGACGACGCTGATCCGCCATTTGCTCGAAAACGCCAAAGGCAAGCGCCTGGCCATCATCGTCAACGAGTTCGGCGATATCGGCATCGACGGCGAGATCCTGAAGGGCTGCGGCATCGACACTTGCCCCGAGGCAAACATCGTCGAGCTGGCCAATGGCTGCATCTGCTGCACTGTCGCCGACGACTTTGTCCCCGCGCTCGACCAGATCCTGTCGCTGACGCCGAAGGTCGACCACATCCTGATCGAGACGTCCGGGCTGGCCCTGCCCAAGCCGCTGGTCCAGGCCTTCCAGTGGCCGTCGGTGAAAAGCCGCGTCACGGTCGATGGCGTCATCGCCGTCGTCGACGGGCCGGCGCTGGCTGATGGCCGCGTTGCCAACGACATGGACGCCCTGCAGGCGCAGCGCGCGCAGGACGAGACGCTCGACCATGACGATCCTGTCGAGGAGGTGTTCGAAGACCAGCTCGCTTGTGCCGACCTGATCATCCTGTCGAAGAGCGACCTGCTGGACGCAGCCGGCGCGGCGCGCGCCAATGCCGTCATCGGCAAGCATGTTGCGCGGGCGGTGAAGATCGTGCCGACCTCGCAAGGCAAGGTCGATCCGTCGGTGCTGCTCGGCCTTGGTCTCGCCGTCGAGGACGACATCGAGAACCGCAAGACCCATCACGACGACGAGCTCGACCACGAACATGACGACTTTGACTCGTTCGTCATCGACATTGCGTCGGTGTCCGACCCGGACGAGCTGGCACAACGCGTCGCCACGGCGGCGGAGGAAGAAAACGTATTGCGCGTCAAGGGTTTCGTCGACGTCGGCGGCAAGCCGATGCGGCTCTTGCTGCAGGCCGTCGGTCCGCGCGTCAACCACTATTACGACCGCGCCTGGACCGCTGAAGACGATCGCCGCTCGCGCCTCGTCGTCATCGGCCTGAAAGGGCTGAACCGCCCGGCGATCGAGCGTATCCTCGCCGGCTGATCCCAGGTACGAGCCGCGATGCACATCCTCACCACCACATCCGCCTCGCTCGACGATCTCGCCGAGCCTGTCGATCTCAGGCAAACGCCTGCGGATGTCGTGGCGCTGTCCTTCACCGACAGCGACCTCGCCGGGCTGGCGGCGGCGTGGAAGGCAGATGCGGACCGCCTGCCGTCGATGCGGCTCGCCGCCTTGCGCGACCTGCGCCACCCGATGTCCGTCGACCTCTGGATCGACAGCGTCGCCCGCCACGCCAAGGTCGTCCTGGTCCGCATCCTCGGCGGTTACGACTGGTGGCGCTACGGCTGCGACCAGCTTGCCGTTGTCGCGCGAAATCGCGGTATTAAGCTGGCGCTCCTACCGGGCGAGAGCCACGACGAGGATTTGCGGCTGATCGAAGGCTCGACGCTGCCGCGCCAGGAACTTGATGGTCTGCTCGACTTTTTCCGCGAAGGTGGCCCGGCGAATATGACGGCGCTGGTGCAGAGGTTGGCAAGTCTCGCCGGATCGGGTGCGGCGGTCGCTGAACCTGTCAGCGTGCCAAAGGCGGGATTTTACGAGCCGGGACGCGGCGTTATAAAAAGAATGGACTTATCAAGCGTCGGCATTCCTTCGCGCCCCCCTCTGTCCTGCCGGACATCTCCCCCACAAGGGGGGAGATCGGCTGTCACTGACCGTCTCGCGACTTCTGCAACATCGAACATTGACGAAGGCGACGATGACCAGGCGATCTCCCCCCTTGTGGGGGAGATGTCCGGCAGGACAGAGGGGGGCGCGAAGGAACGCAGCCTAAACCTACCGTCCGCCGAACCCGCCCCCATCATCCCCATCCTGTTCTACCGCTCGATGCTGCTCGCCGCCGATGTCGCGCCCATCGACGCGCTTTTCGAAGCGCTGGGCGCACGCGGCATGGTTCCCGTGCCTATTTTCGTCTCCAGCCTCAAAGACCCGGCATCGCTCGCCTTTGTCGAAACCGCGTTTGCCGCGCTGAACCCTGCCGCCATCATCACCGCCACAGCTTTCGCCTCGGGCGCCGAACCCGGCGTCGAGACGCTGTTCGACCGCGCCGGAGTGCCGGTGTTCCAGATCGTCGTCGCGACCACCCGCCGCGACATCTGGCAGAACAACCAGCGCGGCCTGGCGCCCGCCGACCTTGCCATGCATGTCGTCCTGCCCGAGCTCGACGGCCGCATCCTGGCCGGCGCCATTTCCTTCAAGAGCGAAAGCGAGACCGATCCGGCATTGGCCTTCCGCCACTTCGCCAACCGGCCAGAGCCTGACCGCGTGGCGCAGGTCGCGAACCGGATCGAGGCCTTCGTGCGCCTGCAGCGGACGCCGCGTGCGGAGCGCAAGCTCGCCATCCTGATCCCCGACTATCCGAGCGCGCCCGGCCGCACCGGCTATGCCGTCGGTCTCGACGTGCCGTCCAGCGTGCTGGCGATGCTGCACGACCTGAGCGAACAGGGCTACGCCGTTGAAGGGATTCCGCAAACGCCGCGTGAGTTGCTGGAGATGCTGGAGCCAGCCGACCAGGGACTGGCATTGAAGGAGTATCTGACCTTCTCGAAGGAATTGCCGCCGGCGGCCATCGCTGCGGTGGAGGCCGCATGGGGGAATGCGGAAGATGAGACGGGTTCGCGCGAGGCACCCCCCTCTGTCCTGCCGGACATCTCCCCCTCAAGGGGGGAGATTGCGCTGTTGTCTCTGCTTTCGCCAATTACCAAGGGCGTTAAGGGAGAGCCGGCAGCCGAACTGCCAATCTCCCCCCTTGAAGGGGAGATGTCCGGCAGGGCAGAGGGGGGTGTCCAAGCGCCCACCACCGCAAAATTCCCCTTCCGCGCCGCCACCTTCGGCAATATCACCGTAGCCCTCGCCCCTGATCGCGGGCGCTCAGCCGACCGCCGCGCCGACTATCACGACCCGACACTGCCGCCGCGCCATGCACTGATCGCCTTTGGCTTGTGGCTGCGTAAGTCGCTCGGCATCCATGCAATTATCCATGTCGGCGCCCACGGCACGCTGGAGTGGCTGCCCGGCAAGACCGTGGCGCTCAGCGAAAACTGCTTTCCCGAAATCGTCACCGGCCCCCTGCCCGTCATTTATCCTTTCATCGTCTCCAACCCCGGCGAGGCAGCACAAGCCAAGCGACGCATTGCCGCCGTCACGCTTGGCCATCTGCCGCCGCCGCTGACCGGCGCCGGGCTGGACGAAGAGCAGCATAAACTCGAGCGACTGGTCGACGAATATGCCCAGGCCGACGGGCTCGACCGCCGCCGCCGCGACCGCCTGGCGAAGCTGATCGTCGAGACTGCGGAAAAGACCGGCCTCGCCTCAGAGGCCGGCGTCGCCAGGACCGACGCAGCCGACGAAGCCTTGCGCCGCATCGACGCCTGGCTCTGCGATCTCAAGGATTTCGCCATCAAGGACGGCCTGCATATCTACGGTCGCTCGCCTGAGGGCGAAACCGATCCTTTGCGCGAGCAGAGTGCGGCAGCCGAGAAAGTAGCACTCATCGCGGCCCTCGACGGCCGCCATGTCGCCGCCGGTCCGGCCGGTGCACCGGCGCGTGGCCGGCGCGATGTGCTGCCCACCGGCCGCAATTTGTTTACCGCCGACCCACGCACCATGCCGACGCCGACCGCCTATGATCTCGGCAAGGTGGCAGCGGAAGAAGTCGTCCGCAGCTACATGCAATCGCATGGCGACTGGCCGCGCTCGCTGGTCATCGACCTCTGGGGCTCGGCCTCGCTGCGCACCGGCGGTGAGGAGATCGCGCAAGGCCTGGCGCTGATGGGCTGCCGGCCGCAATGGGATTCCGCCACCGGCCGCATCACCGGCATCGAGGTGCTGCCGCCGGCAACGCTCGGCCGCCCGCGCGTCGACGTCACCTGGCGCATATCCGGCCTGTTCCGCGACATGTTCCCAACCCAGATCGCGCTGATCGATGCCGCCGCCAACGCCGTCGCGACCCGCGACGAGGACGATTCGGAAAACCCGCTGGCGGCGAGAACCCGTGCAGACGGCAAGATCAGCCCGCGCATATTCGGCACCTCGCCCGGCACTTACGGCGCCGGCATCGAGGACTTGCTATCAAGCGGCGACTGGGCCGCGCGCGAAGAGATCGGCCGCGCCTATCTCGCCGCCACCTCGCATGCCTATGGCGGCGCCGAGGGCGAAGGCATTTCGGCGCCCGGCGCTTTTGAGGGCCGCATCGCTGAGGCCGACCTTCTGGTTCATACCGGCGACGATCCCGGCCGCGACATCCTCGAAGGCTCGGCCGACGTCGCCTTTATCGGCGGCTTTTCGGCAGCGCTTGCCGCGCTCGGCAAAAACGCTGACGTGATCGTGCTCGACACCACGGATCCGCAAAAGCCCAAGCCACGCTCGGTTGGGGACGCCGTATCCCGCGTCGTACGGGCACGCGCCGTCAATCCGCGCTTCATTGCCGGCCAGATGCGCCACGGGCCGCGCGGCGCCTCGGAATTCGCCGAGACGGTCGACCGGCTTGTCGGCTTTGCCGAGACCACTCATGCCATATCTGGCGCGCTGATCGAGGCCGTGCACGACGCCTATCTCGGCGACCCCGTTGTCCGCGCCTTCATCCTGCGCGAGAACCCGTCGGCGGCGAAGGTCATGGCCGAACGTTTCATGTCGGCACGACGGCGCGGTCTGTGGCATCCGCTGCGCAATTCGATCGATGACGATCTCGCCGCACTGATTGCCGAAGCCCAGGCGCTTGGGGTGGCGGCATGAACGCTTTCTCCCGACGCAGCGCCTGCCCTGCTTTGTCGGCACCGATGCAAACCGGCGACGGGCTGCTGGTGCGGCTCAATCCGGTCGCTGGAGGACTGTTGCCGAAGTCGTTGATCGGACTCTGCGAATCCGCCCTGCGCCACGGCAACGGCATTATGGAAGTGACCGCCCGCGGCAGCTTGCAGATACGCGGCCTGACGCCCGAAAGCGCCCGGCTGCTGGCGATGGAGGTCGATGCGCTGGGTGTTGCCGTTCGCACCGGCGTGCCGGTCGAGACTGGTCCGCTGGCCGGGCTCGACCCGCAGGAAATCGCCGATCCGCGCCCGCTAGCGGAGCGGATTCGGGCGGCAATCGAGGACGCCGGCGTCACGCAGCGTCTTGGCCCGAAGGTCTCGGTGATTGTCGACGGTGGCGGACAGCTGACCTTGGATGCAGTGACGGCCGATGCCAGGCTGGCTGCGGTGCGGACCGATGCGGGGACGCAATGGCAGGTGGCTATCGCCGGCGGCGGTCAGACTGCGACGCTACTCGTCATGGCCGAGGAAGATGCGGCCTGCGACATCGCCGTTGCGATCCTAAGGATGGTTGCCGAAAAGGGGCGCGATGCCCATGCGCGGGATTTGACAGAAAGACAGCTGAGATCTCTGGCAAATTGGCGATCCTTCGCGCCCCCCTCTGTCCTGCCGGACATCTCCCCCACTTGGGGGGAGATTGCGCCCTCATCTCAGCTTTCGCCAATCGATAAGCATGCTAAGAGTGAGCCACCGGCGAAGCTGCCGATCTCCCCCCAAGTGGGGGAGATGTCCGGCAGGACAGAGGGGGGCGCGAAGGATCGCCGGCCCATCGGAGTTTTCGACTTGGCTGCAGCCGGAACCGCCCTCGGCATCGGCCTACCCTTCGGCAGCATGCCGGCGAACCAGATCATCGCTCTCGCGCAGAGCGCGCTGGCCCTTGGCGCCACCGAAATCCGCCTGGCGCCGGGCCGCGCGCTGGTTTTCCTCGGCCTCGCGCCAGCGGCCTGCCCGCCGCTCCACCAAGCCGCCGCAACCCTCGGCTTCGTCACCGACGCCGCCGACCCGCGCACCAGGATCGCCGCTTGCCCGGGTGCTCCCGCCTGTGCCTCCGGCCGCATCGCGACGCGCGAAATCGCCGAGACCATCGCCGTGGAAAACCGCGACATCTTCGATTCTTCCTTGACGCTGCACATCTCCGGCTGCGCCAAGGGCTGCGCCCATCCCGGTCCGGCGGCGCTGACATTGGTCGGTAGCGAAAACGGAGCCGGACTTGTCGTGGACGGGACGGCTAAGATGTTTCCTGCCGGATACAGGCCGGGCGATGACGCCTCGCGCGGCATCGGCGGCATTGCAGCGGCAATCCGCAGAAAACGACTTCGAGGCCAGACTGCCGCCGCCTGCCTTGCAAGGCTTGGCACGGCCGGCGTCGTCAAAGCTTACCGACAGGAATGAGCATGCCCGCCCAGAACCCCATCACCTACGACTATATTCATGATGGCACAGCGATCTATGAGCGCTCCTTCGCCATCATCCGCGCCGAGGCCGACCTGTCGCGCTTTTCCGAAGCCGAGGCCGACGTCGCTATCCGCATGATCCATGCATGCGGCCAGGTCGAGGCTGCGCGGCATTTCGTTTTCTCACGCGATTTCGTCGCCGCTGCGCGCACAGCGTTGAGCGCCGGCGCGCCGATCTTCTGCGACGCACAGATGGTCTCGCATGGCGTCACGCGCGCGCGGCTGCCGGCCGGCAACGAAGTGATCTGCACGCTGCGCGATCCGCGGACCGCCGACATCGCGAGAAAAATCGGCAACACCCGCTCGGCCGCGGCGATCGATTTGTGGGGCGAGCGCATGGCCGGTTCGGTCGTCGCCATCGGCAATGCGCCGACCGCCCTGTTTTATCTGCTGGAAAAGCTGCGCGATGGTGCGCCGAAGCCGGCGGCGATCATCGGTATGCCGGTCGGGTTTGTCGGTGCCGCCGAATCGAAGGATGCGCTGGCCGAAAATTCCTATGGCGTGCCTTACGCCATCGTGCGCGGCCGGCTGGGCGGCAGCGCCATGACCGCCGCCGCACTCAACGCACTGGCGAGGCCGGGCCTATGAATGCGATCGCAAGAGGTCGGCTGGTCGGCGTTGGCACCGGTCCTGGCGACCCAGAACTCTTGACGCTGAAGGCAGTGCGCGCGCTGGCGGAGGCCGATGTCGTTGCGCATTTCGCCAAGCGCGGCAACAACAGCAACGCGCGTGCCATCGTCGGAACCCATTTTCGCCCTGATTTGATAGAGTTGCCTCTGCTCTATCCGTTGACCACCGAGATCGACAAGGATCATGGCGACTACCGCTCGCAGATCACGGATTTCTACGAGCAGTCGGCCGAAAAGGTTGCCGAGCATCTCAGCGCCGGCAGGATGGTTGTGGTGCTCTCGGAAGGCGACCCGCTTTTCTACGGCTCCTACATGCATCTGCATGTCAGGCTGGCGCATCGCTTTCCGACCGAAGTCATTCCCGGCGTCACCGCCATGTCCGGCTGCTGGTCGGCGACCGGCCTACCGATCGTCCAGGGCGACGACGTGCTGACGGTGCTGCCGGGCACCATGAGCGAATTCGAGCTGACGCGCCGCCTCGCCGACACCGATGCCGCCGTAATCATGAAGGTCGGCCGCAACTTGCCCAAGATCAGGCGTGCGCTGGAGGCGACCGACAAGCTGCCGCGGGCCATCTATGTCGAGCGCGGCACCATGCCGGGCGGCGTCTCGATGCGGCTTGCCGACAAAAAGGACGACCAGGCGCCTTATTTCGCCATCGTGCTGGTCGCCGGCTGGTCGGGGCGGCCAAGCGCATTGGGAGCCGAAGCATGAGCGGCCGCCTGACCGTCATCGGCCTGGGGCCTGGCAACGCCGACCAGGTGACGCCGGAAGCGAACCGGGCCGTCGCCGAGGCGAAATTCTTCTACGGCTACAAGCCTTATCTTGACCGGCTTGATCTGCGTCCCGACCAGATTCGCGTCGCTTCCGACAATCGCGAGGAGCTAGCGCGCTCCAGGGACGCGCTGCTGAAGGCTGCGGAAGGCCACAATGTCGCGGTCGTATCGGGCGGCGATCCCGGCGTCTTCGCCATGGCGGCGGCCGTCTGCGAGGCGATCGAGGCGGGGCCGGTCGAGTGGCGCGCGGTCGACATCGCCATCGTGCCTGGCATCACCGCCATGCTCGCCGTCGCCGCCCGCATCGGCGCGCCGCTCGGCCATGATTTCTGCGCCATCTCGCTGTCAGACAATCTGAAGCCGTGGGATTTGATCGAGCTGCGCCTGCTGGCCGCGGCCGGCGCCGGCTTCGTCATCGCGCTCTACAATCCGATCAGCAAGGCGCGCCCCTGGCAACTCGGCCGCGCCTTCGAATGCCTTGCCGCGATCCTGCCGGGCACCACGCCGGTGATCTTCGGTCGCGCCGCCGGCCGTCCCGACGAGCGCATCGAAGTTTTCTTGCTGGCGGAAGCCGATGCGCAAAATGCCGACATGGCCACCTGCATCATCATCGGTTCACCGGAAACCCGGATCATCAAGCGCGGTGAAAAACCAGCGCTGGTCTACACGCCGCGGTCGGCAGCGGGCCCAAGAACATGACCGACCAGAAAATGATCGACCATCGCGGCAAGAGATTCGACCGTCTCAGCCGACGTGACGTCCGGCAACGCCGGCCTGCGGATCATGACCACCTCGATGCCGAGCGCCCGCGCTGCGGCGATCTTGCCGTAGGTCGCTTCGCCGCCGCTGTTTTTGGAAACGACGACATCGATGCGGTGCTCTTGAAGCAGCGAGTGTTCGTCCGGCTCCTGGAACGGCCCGCGCGCCAAGAGATAGGTCGCGTCGGGCACAGTAAGTCTTGGTTCGACCGGATCGACGCTACGGATGAGATAGTGGTGCTGGGGTGCAGCCTCGAAGGCAGTGATCTCCTGCCGTCCGAGCGCCAGGAACACGCGGCGCTGCGCCGATCCCAGCGCCGTCACCGAGCTGGTAACACCGTCGACCAGCGTCCACTGGTCACCTTCGGCAGGCTCCCAGCCTGGGCGCTTGAGCGCAACGATCGGCACGCCGGATCGGTGCGCTGCTTCCGCCGCATTGGCGGAGATCTGCGCCGCATAGGGATGCGTGGCGTCGATCAGCAGGTCGACGTCCGTCTCGTGGAGATACAACGCCAGCCCGTCGACGCCACCAAAGCCGCCAACCCGCACCGGCACGCCTTGCGCGGCCGGGTTTTCAGTGCGGCCGGCCAGCGACAGCGTAATCGCGAGATCGGAGCGCACCGAGAGTATTCCGGCCACCTGCCGGGCTTCGGTGGTTCCGCCGAGGATCAGAATGCGGTGGGTCATCATGCCTGCTGAAGGTCCGCGCGCCGCCGTGCTCACTCCAAAATGGCTCACGATCATCGGCATCGGCGAGGACGGTGTAGCGGGTCTCGGCGACGAGGCCAAGCAGTTGATCGCGGGTGCCGAATTCGTTTTCGGCGGCAAGCGCCACCTGGCCCTCGTCGCATCGCTCGCCAAAGGTGAAGCGCGCGCCTGGCCGACGCCTTTCGATGCCGAAATGCGCGACGTGCTGGCGCTCTCCGTCAGACGCGTCTGCGTGCTGGCCTCCGGCGATCCCTTCTACCACGGTGTCGGCGTCACCCTCGCCCGCAAGGTCGCGGCGGAGGATATGCGGGTGATCCCCGCGCCCTCGGCCTTCTCGCTGGCCGCCTCACGCTTGGGCTGGGCGCTACAGGACGTCGAGACCATTTCGCTGCATGGCCGCCCGCTCGACCTGATCCGGCCGTTGCTGCATCCTTGCACCCGCATTCTGGCGCTGACCTCGGATAGCGATGCACCGGAAGCGATTGCCCGTCTCATGACCGAACTCGGCTTCGGCGCCTCGCGGTTGACGGTTCTGGAGGCGCTGGGTGGGCAGAACGAAAGGCTGCGCTCGGCGAACGCCGGCGCTTTCGACCTCGAAAAGATCAACCCACTCAACGTGCTCGCAATCGAAGTTGATTCGACCCCGCAATCACGCGTCCTGCCGCTGACATCGGGCCTTGCCGATCATTTGTTCGAGCACGACGGCCAGATCACCAAGCGCGAAGTGCGCGCCGTCACCCTGTCCGCTCTCGCGCCAAGGCGCGGCGAACTGCTGTGGGACATTGGCGCCGGCTCCGGCTCCATCGGCGTCGAATGGATGCTCGCGCATCCCTCCATGCGCGCCATCGCCGTCGAAGGCGATCCGGCCCGCGCCGCGCGCATCCGACACAACGCCGCGGCCTGCGGCGTTCCCGGTCTCGCCGTCGTTGAAGGTTCGGCACCGCAAGCTCTTGCCGGACTGGAAACGCCGGCGGCGATCTTCATCGGCGGCGGCGGCAGCGATGCCGGCGTGCTGGAAAGAGCCATCGATGCCTTACCCGCCGGCGGCCGCCTCGTCGCCAACGCGGTGACGCTGGAGATGGAGGCACTGCTGCTTTCCCGTCACGCTGCGCTCGGCGGCGAGCTCACCCGCATCGCCATATCCCGTGCTTCGCCGGTCGGTTCGATGCAGGCTTGGCGGCCGGCTATGCCGGTCACCCAATGGAGCTGGGTGAAGCCATGATGGTCGCGGGCATCGGCAGCCGCAAAGGCGTCAGCGCACGCGACGTGCTTGCTGCGGTAGAAACCGCGCTGGAGGCGCACGGGCTTGCCCTGCCCGCGCTTTCGGCGCTCGCGACCGCGTCTCTCAAGCAGGATGAAGCGGCAATCTTCGCCGCCGGACGCGAACTCCGCCTTCCGGTGATCGTTGTCGAGCAGGACGAACTCAAAGCTGCATCTACAACCAGCCACTCCAACCTATCACAGGAGCACGCCGGCACGCCGTCGGTTTCCGAAGCCTCCGCGCTTGCCGCCGCCGGCAAAGGCGCAAAACTGCTCGGACCACGCACCGTGCTCGGTGCTGTCACCTGCGCCATCGCCATCAGCGGAGATGCGGTATGACCGTCCATTTCATCGGCGCCGGCCCGGGTGCCGCCGATCTGATCACCTTGCGCGGGAGCCGTCTGCTCGGCAGTTGTCCCATCTGCCTCTATGCCGGATCGATCGTCGCGCCGGAGCTGTTGCAGCACTGCGCGCCCGGAACGATGTTGATCGACACCGCGCCGATGTCACTCGACGAGATCGAGGCCGAATATCTGGCAGCCCACGCGGCCGGCCATGATGTCACCCGCCTCCATTCAGGCGACCTTTCCGTGTGGAGCGCCGTTGCCGAGCAGATCCGCCGGCTGGAAAAGCACGGCATCCCTTACACGCTGACGCCGGGCGTGCCGTCTTTTGCCGCCGCGGCCGCCGCGCTGCGCCGCGAGCTGACCATTCCGGAAGTCGCGCAAAGCCTGGTGCTGACCCGCATCTCCGGCCGCGCCTCGAAAATGCCGCCCGGAGAAACACTGGCCGGCTTCGGCCGCACCGGCGCCACGCTCGCCATCCACCTCGCCATCCACGCTGTCGACCGCGTCGTCGCCGAGCTGACGCCCTACTACGGCGCCGACTGCCCAGTCGCGGTCGTCTTCCGCGCCTCCTGGCCGGACGAGCGGGTGTTGACCGGCACGCTGGCGACCATTGAGGCGCAGCTAGGCGCGGATCCGATGGAACGCACGGCGATCATCTTCGTCGGCCGCTCGCTGGCGGCGGAAGATTTTAGTGAAAGTTCACTTTACGACGCCCACTACCAGCGGCGTTTTCGCGGACGAGACGGATCGTGAGCGGCAGCAATAGAAACACTACTGTCGAGCAGGCGCTCACCCGGCTGAACTTCAAGCCGCGCCAGCTGGAGCCCGGACATGTCTGGCTGGCCGGCGCCGGCCCTGGCGATCCCGGCTGCCTGACGCTGGAAGTGCTGGCCGCCCTCGGACAGTGCGACGCGCTGGTTTATGACGCGCTGGTCTCGCCCGAAGTCGTCGCCGTCGCCGAGGGCGCGGAACTGTTCTATGCCGGCAAGCGCGGTGGCAAACCATCGATGAAGCAGGACGACATCACCGCTCTGCTGGTCCGGCTGGCGCGCGAGGGCCGGCGCGTCGTCAGGCTGAAGGGCGGCGACCCCTATATTTTCGGGCGTGGCGGCGAAGAGGCGCTGGCGCTGGCCGGGGAAACCATCCCGTTCCACATCCTGCCTGGCCTGACGTCCGGCCTCAGCGCGCTGGCCGCCACCGGCATTCCCGGCACCATGCGCGGCATCAACAAGGCGCTGATCCTGGCGACCGGTCACGCCGCCGGCACCGATGACGATCTCGACTGGGCGGCCATCGCCCGTACCGGCCAGCCGGTGGTCATCTATATGGGCATGGCCAATCTGCCGCTGATCGCCGCCTCGCTGCTTGAGGGCGCGCTGGCGCCTTCGACGCCCGCCGCGGTAATTGTCGCTGCGACGACACCGCAGGAACGGATCGTCGTCGCCACGCTCGCCACCATTGCGGAAGAGGCAGCGGCCGCCGGTCTGACCTCGCCGGCGCTGATCGTCGTTGGCGGCATCGTCGCGATGCGCGCGGCATTGGCGGGTGAGTCATGACCCGCGCCATCATCATCGGCGCGCCGCGCTCGGGCTCGGGCAAAACCAGCGTCACCATCGGCATTCTGCGCGCGCTCGCCCGGCGCGGCCTGAAGGTGCGCGGCGCCAAATCCGGCCCGGACTATATCGATCCCGGCTTCCACGCCGCAGCCACCGGCCTGTCCGGCGTCAATCTCGACAGTTGGGCAATGCCGCCTGCCCTGCTCAACGCGCTGGCTGGTGAAGCGAACGAGGATGCCGAATTTATCTTTCTCGAAAGCGCCATGGGCCTGTTCGACGGGATTCCGGCTGCTCCAGGACGGTCCGGCTCGGCTGCCGACCTTGCCCGGCTCTACGGCCTGCCGGTGCTGCTGGTGCTCGACGTTTCCGGCCAGTCGACCACGGCAGCGGCCGTCGCCAAGGGTTTTGCCACCTACGATCCGGATGTGCGCATGGCGGGGGTCGTGCTCAACCGGCTCGGCAGCGAGCGCCACGGCCGGCTATGCGGCGATGCCATCGAGGCACTCGGGCTGCCTGTCGTCGGCGCTATCTTGCGCGATCCCTCGCTCAACCTGCCCGAACGCCATCTCGGCCTCGTCCAGGCCGGCGAATATGAGAATCTGATGGCGCACCTCGACCGGCTGGCCGACATGGTCGAGCGCTCGCTCGACCTCGACGCCATCATGGCGCTGGCGGCGCCATTCACGCCCGCGCCGGGCAATTTCGGCGACGCGCTGCCGCCCCCCGGCCAGCGCATTGCACTTGCCGAGGACGCCGCCTTCAGCTTCCTCTATCCGCATGTCGCCATGCATTGGCGCAAGGCCGGCGCCGAGATTATTCCCTTCTCGCCACTCGCCGACGAAGCACCAGGCGACAATTGCGATGTCTGTTGGCTGCCCGGCGGCTATCCCGAGCTTCACGCCGGTCGCCTCGCCGCCGCGGCGAATTTCAGAGCCGGCATGGCGCGGTTCGCCGCTACGCGGCCGGTGCATGGTGAGTGCGGCGGCTTCATGGTGCTCGGCGAGGCGCTCGAGGACGCGTCGGGCGAGACGCATCGAATGCTTGGCCTGCTCGGTCATTCGACCAGCTTCGCCAAGCGCAAGATGAATCTCGGCTACCGCGAGGCGCGGCTGCGTTCCGGGTGCCCGCTCGGCAGCCACGGCACGCTGATCCGCGGCCACGAATTCCATTATGCGCAGATGATCGCGACCGGCAATGACGAGCCGCTGGCCGACCTCGCCGATGGGCAAGGCAATCCGCTCGGCGCCTCCGGCTACCGGCGCGGCCATGTCAGCGGCACCTTCTTCCATGCCATTGCGAGGGGTGGATGAAGGCCTCGCAACGGCAGATTTTCGAGGACATCGCGCTTTGCCTCGTCTTCTTCACCCGGCTGCCGCTGCCGAGAACCGACTTCCGCGTCCGTAGCCTTGCTGCCGCGATCTGGGCGGCGCCCGTGGCCGGCCTCGCCGTCGCTCTGGCCGGTGCGCTGGTCTACGCCATCGGGACAAGGCTCGGCCTGGCCGGAGGGTCTGCCGCCGCATTGACCCTTGCCGCGATCTTGCTCGCCACCGGCTGTCTGCATGAGGACGGGCTTTCGGATGTCGCCGACGGTTTTGGCGGCGGCAAGACACGCGACAGAAAGCTGGAGATCATGCGCGACAGCCGCATCGGTGCCTACGGCGCTTGTGCACTTGCTGTCTCGCTGCTGATCCGCTGGACCGTGCTCGCCGAACTCGCCGGCCCGGTCTACGTGTTCTGGGCCCTCATAGCCGCGCATGCCGCTTCGCGCGGCCTGCTCGGCGCGTTCATGCACCTGTTGCCGCCAGCGCGCGCAGACGGCCTCTCGGCCAATGCGGGGACGGTCTCGGCCGAGACCGCTGGTATCGGGGCCGTGCTCGGCGCCATCCCACTGCTGGCGCTTGGGTTCGGCGCTGCCGTTTTCGCGATCATCCTGCTCGGTCTGTTATTCGCCGCCTTCCGCGCGCTTTGCCTCAATCAGATCGGCGGCCAGACCGGCGACACCGTCGGCGCCCTTCAGCAGCTCGGCGAGATCGCAATCCTGCTCGTCGCTTCCGTTTCCCTATCCTGACTCTGTTTCGGAGATTTTGCCCCCATGCCTTTCAAATCGCTCGATGAACTGCGCGCCGCCTGCCTCGACCTGCCCAATGGCAGCGACGCCGCGGCCAATGCCGTCGCCCACCGCCAGGACACCCTGACCAAGCCGCAAGGCAGCCTCGGCCGGCTGGAGGCGATAGCCGCCTGGCTGGCGCGCTGGCAGGGCCGCGACATGCCAAAACTCGACCGCGTCAAGGTCTTCGTCTTCGCCGGCAATCACGGCGTCACCGCACAGGGCGTGTCGGCCTTCCCCTCGGAAGTCACCGTGCAGATGGTGGCGAATTTCGCCGGCGGCGGCGCCGCCATCAACCAGCTTGCCCGCATTGCCGGTGCCGAACTCGACGTCATCCCGCTCGACCTCGACCGTCCGACCGGCGATTTCACCCAAGGACCCGCAATGAATGACGAGGCCTTCCTCGCCGCTGTCTCCGCGGGCTACGACGCGGTCAGCAAGGATCTCGACCTCGTCTGCTTCGGTGAAATGGGCATCGGCAACACCACCCCGGCGGCGGCCATCTCAACCGCGCTGTTCGGCGGCGGCGCGGAAAGATGGACCGGGCGCGGCACCGGCGTCGATGATGCCGGCCTTGTGCGCAAGATCGTCGCCATCGAGGCCGGCCTCAAGCGCCACGCCGAGGCTCTCACTGATCCCCTGCAGATCGCAGCCACGCTTGGCGGGCGCGAACTCGCCGCCATCTTCGGCGCAACGCTCGCCGCTCGCCGTCTTGGTGTGCCGGTGCTGCTCGACGGCTTCGTCTGCACCGCCGCCGCCGCACCCCTGGCGAAACTGCACCCGGCAGGCCTCGCCCACACACTCGCTGCCCACGTCTCCGCCGAATCCGGCCATCGCCGCCTGCTCGAAGCGCTCGGCCTGCCGCCGCTGCTTGATCTCGGCATGCGGCTCGGCGAAGGCTCCGGCGCCTGCCTCGCCGTCAACATTGTTCGTTCAGCGCTCGAATGCCACGCCCGCATGGCAAGCTTTGCTGAGGCTGGTGTTTCGGAGACGTAAACGCTCGCAAAGTTTGGGCTGCGTCGATGAACGAACCCTCGCAACATTTCGGAAACCCCAAACAGGGGCTTCGCGATATTCTTGCTCGGATTATCGAAGATTTCGACAGCAAGAGCGGAGCTTTTGCTGGGTTGAAATACAATTCGCCGTGGATACTGGCCACGGCGGATTGGGCAGAGCGATCCGGCCATACGGTCGAAGAACTGTGCGAGATGATTTCTCAATGGCGAATTTCAATTTTTTCCGGCGAGCAGACAAATCCGAAAATCGTTCAGATTTTCGAAGATCTTCGCAGCGCTGCGGAGGAGTGGAGAACCGAGACGGACTATGTCGATCCGCCTACTCCCTATAACCCTGAAGAGGCAAAATTCCCTAATCGCAAGGAGCTGAAAGCCCATACCCTTAAGGCTTGGAGTTCTTTGGGGCTATCGACGCAATGGCATCAATACGATGCCCGAGACCTTAGTTTTAGCGGAATCTTCGAAGACAAATTTGGTCATGATATTAGATTCTCGATGACTTTCAAGCTAGCATACGGTGGCCCCGTAAGATTGTTCTTCCAATTTCCTTACTATTCGGAAGGCGATCCGAGACATCTAGACCTCTTTATGCTTTCAGGCTGGTTTGTCTGTCAGGACCTCCGTTTGCCCGAAGCACCCGACCTTAAATGGACCGTCGGTAAAAGCAGGACAAACTTCGATGCCGTCGACGGCGTCTTGGCCATAGTGCGGGCGATCCTCAGCTGTCTGCGGCCAACTATCCAATAGCGGTTGCATAAATGCGGCCACCCGACAGCGGCGAAACATCCCGCTTTCTAGGTCTTTCCACCAATTTTCTGAAAAATTTGGTGGGTGCGCACAGGATTGAACTGTGGACCCGCTGATTAAGAGTCAGCTGCTCTACCAACTGAGCTACGCACCCACTCGGCCGGCAAAACCGGCGTTGGCGGGCATATAGCCGCCGACATCCGCCATGTCCAGCCCTGCCGGATTCATTTCCCGACAAATCGCACCGGGGGTCTCGTCATCCCTGGGCGGAGCGAACGCGAAGCGGAGCGCAGACCCTGGGACCCGTGCCGTGACAGTCGTCGAAGAACGCAGCGACGCGGATTAGCATCCGTCCGCAAATGAGCAGAAAGACGGCGGCTAGTTGAAGTCCAGCTTGCACCGTCCGCGCGTTGCCGTCCGGTCACGGCATGGATCCCAGAGTCTTCGCGAGTCGCTTCGCTCCTGCTCCGCCCTAGGAAGACGAAGCGTAAGGTAGGATCAGACAAACAGCTTGCCTTCCGCCACCTTGACCGCATGGCCGCCGATGCGGGCGGCTGCCAGTTTGCCGCCTTCGACATTCAGTTCGAGGCGAATGCGCGACGGCCGGCCCATCTCCAGCCCTTGCTCGATCCACAGCTGCGACGCACCATCCGTCGGCCGGTCGAAATGCATGATCGCGCCGGCGAAGGCGGCGGCCGCCGAGCCGGTCGCCGGGTCTTCGTAGGAAGGGTTGCCGGGTACGACCATGCGGACATGGAAGGCGCTGTCGTGGTGCACCGTCTCGCGGCAATACACATAGGGGCTGGCGAAGGCCCATTCGCTCTTGCGCGGCGCCAGTTCCGTCCACGCCTGGTTGTCCAGCCTGATCCGGGCAGCCGCCTCTAGATTGGCGACGGGGATGGTCACGTAAGGCACTCCAGCCGACCAAAATGAAACGCGGTGGTTCTCGAAGCCGATCTCGTGCGGCCCAAGGCCAAGGGCCGCACCGATCGCCTCGGGATCGGCCGACAATTCCAGCTGCGCCGGCAGTTTTGCCAGGTCGAACTCGGCGAAGGTCGAACCATCGTGCTTGCTGACAGCGCAGCGCACCGGGCCGATATTCTCCTCGAGCACGAAGATGCCGGCGGCCTCTCCCGCCATTTCGGCGAGCGCTATCGCCGAGCCGACAGTTGGGTGGCCGGCGAACGGCATTTCATAGTCAGGCGTGAAGATTCGGATGCGGGCCCGGTGCTTCGGGTTGTCGGGCGGCAGCACGAAGACGGTTTCGGACAGGTTGAACTCGCGCGCCACCGCCTGCATCGCCGCAACGTCCAGCCCGTCGCAGTCGAGTACCACGGCCAGCGGATTGCCGGCCAGCCGGGTGGTGGTGAATACGTCGTAAAGCAAGTAATTCCGCTTCTGCATTTCAGTAAGTCCTCTGCCTCATTCCCAACATGAGCGAAATTTAATTTGAATTTTGAACCATTAGGCCTGATTTGTGCACTGATGGGACATCACTGAACATAGGGGTCCGGCGTGGACCAGATTGTCAATCTGCCAAAGACGGATTCCACTTCCGCCATCGAGACGGCGCTCGGGCTTGACCACCAGGGCTTGAAGACAAAACGCCGTCGCGGTTGGCTTTACGCAGTGTTCGCACTGCTTGCCGTCGCCGCGGCTTTTGCCGGCTATGAGTGGTACGCGGGCTCGCCCGCCAAGATCGAGTATACCACGACACTGGCTGCCATGGCCGATCTTACCGTCGCGGTTTCGGCTACTGGCACGCTGCAGCCCCTCACCCAGGTCGATATTTCCAGCGAACTCTCCGGCGTCGTCCGCTCGGTCTCGGTCAACGAGAACCAGCTGGTGAAGAAGGGCGATGTGCTGGCCGCGCTCGACACTGCCAAGCTGGAGGTCCAGATCGAGCGCGCCCAGGCCTCCGCCAAGGCGGCGGCGGCGAGCGTCGAGGACGCCACCGTGACCCTGGCCGAAAACGAAAAGGGCCTGGTGCGCGCGGCGCAATTGACCAAGCGCGGCATGGCGACGGACCAGTCGCTTGAAGCGGCAACCGCCACGCGCGACCGCTCGAAGGCGGCGCTCGATATCGCCAGAGCCAACCTCGCCATGGCCAATGCCGATCTCAAGGCGCAGCAGACGGATCTTGCCAAGAGCACCATCTACGCTCCCATCGACGGCATCATATTGACGCGCTCGGTCGACCCCGGCCAGACGGTCGCCTCGTCGCTGCAGGCGCCGGTGCTGTTCGTCATCGCAGCGGATCTGAAGAACATGGAGCTGAAGGCTGCGGTCGACGAGGCCGACATCGGCGCCGTCAAACCCGGCCAGCATGCGCGCTTCACCGTCGATGCGTTCCCTGAACGGCCATTCGACGCCGAAATCCGCGACATTTCCTATGCCTCGGTCACTACCGACGGCGTCGTCACTTACGATGCAAGGCTGGATGTCGACAACAGCGAGCTTCTGTTGCGGCCCGGCATGACCGCCACCGTCTCGGTCGTCACCAAGCAGGCCAAAAACGTGCTAACCGTGCCGTCCATCGCCTTCCGCTACCGGCCGGCGCAGACGGCGGAGCGCGGTTGGAGCCTCACCGACCTGTTCACTGGCCGCATGGGACGCCCCGGAGGCAACCGCCAGCGCCAGGCGGCGACGAAGCCCACCGACGGCTCGCGCACGCTCTACGTGCTGGAGAATGGGCGGCCGCATCCGGTCAACGTCAAGGTCGGCTCGACAGATGGCGAACTGACCGAGATCGTTTCCGGCCTCGAGGAAGGCGCGCAAGTCATTACCGCCTCGCAGCAGAGGAGCTGATCGTGGCATCCGGCGCGACCCTCATCGGCTTCGACAAGGTCTGCAAAAGCTATGGCCAGGGCGAAGCCCGGGTGCATGCGCTGGCCGGCGTCGACCTCGCCATCAGGCGCGGCGAATTCGTCGCCATCATGGGCCCGTCCGGCTCGGGCAAATCGACGGCCATGAACATCATTGGCTGCCTCGACACGCCGACGGCCGGGACCTACAGCTTCGAAGGCATCGACGCCGGCCGTCTCGACCGCAACCGCCGTGCTCAGCTGCGCAATCTTTATGTCGGCTTCGTTTTCCAGGGCTATAATCTGTTGCCGCGCACCACGGCGGCCGAGAATGTCGAACTGCCGCTGATCTATCGCGGCGTCGGTGCCCGCGAGCGCCGCGGCCTGGCCATGCAGGCACTTGCCGAGGTCGGCCTTATCGGCCGCGAGCATCATACGCCGGCCGAGCTGTCCGGCGGCCAGCAGCAGCGCGTGGCGATCGCGCGCGCCATCGTCACCAGGCCGACGCTGCTCGTCGCCGACGAACCGACCGGCAATCTCGACACCGCCCGCACGCACGAGATCATGGAGCTCCTGACGCAGTTGAATACCGAGCTCGGTCTGACCATCGCGATGGTCACGCACGAAGCCGATGTTGCCGGCTGTGCGCAGCGCACGATCCGTTTCCTCGATGGCCATGTCGCCTCGGACACAGCCAATCTCGAGATGGCCTAGCCATGATCTGGGAAACCGTTCGCCTCTCGCTCCGCTCCATCCGCCGCAACGTGCTGCGCTCGTTCCTGACACTGCTCGGCATCGTCATCGGCGTCGCCGCCGTTATCGCCATGCTGACCATCGGCTCGGGCACCACCGAGAAGGTCAAGTCCGACATTTCCAAGCTCGGCAGCAACCTGCTCGTCATTCGTTCCGGCCGGCCGGCCGGACCCGGCGGCCCGGGAGGGCTCGACCAGGTGGTCCGGCCTCTTGCCGACAAGGACTTCGCCGCGCTTGTCGCGCACCTGGACGGCGCGCGCGCCATCTCGCCGGCGTCGCAAAAGCAGGTGCGCGTCATTTTCGGCACCGAAAGCCTGACCTCGGGCGTCACCGGCACCGACAGCGCCTATCTCGATGCCCGCGACTGGAAGCTGGTCTCGGGCCGCCCCTTCAGCGATTCGGAAACCCGCTCCGGCACCGGCGTCTGCCTCGTCGGCGAGACGGTGCGCCAGCAGTTCTTCGGCGCCGGCGATCCCGAAGGCGAGATCATCCGCGTCAACCGCACCTCCTGCAAGATCATCGGCCTGCTCGAACCGAAGGGCTATACCGGCTTCGGCCAGGACCAGGACAATGTCGTGCTGATGCCGCTTGCCGCCTATCAGCGTCGCATTGCCGGTAATCGCGACATCGACTCGATCTATGTCGCCGCCGACGACCGTACGCTGACCACGGTGCTGCAGCAGCGCGTCGAGGACATCTTGCGCGACACACGCCGCATCACGCCCGACCGTGACGATGATTTCTCGATCCGCGACATGACCCAGATCGCCGATGCCATGGCCAGCGCGACCACCACCATGACTGGCATGCTCGGCGCCGTCGCCGGCGTCAGCCTGCTCGTCGGCGGCATCGGCATCATGAACATCATGCTGGTGTCGGTAACCGAGCGCACGCGCGAGATCGGCATCAGGCTCGCCATCGGCGCCCACGAAAAGCATATCCTCATCCAGTTCCTGGTCGAGGCAACCGTGCTGTCGCTGCTTGGCGGCATCATCGGCATCCTGATCGGCCTGGCGCTTGCCGGCCTTGCCTCGCTGACGCTGACGATCCCGTTTGCGCCAAGCCCGGCGGTCATCCTGCTTGCGGTCGGCTTCTCCGCGCTGATCGGAATGGTGTTCGGCTTCTTCCCGGCGCTGCGCGGCGCGCGGCTTAACCCGATCGACGCGCTGAGACATGAGTAGGCGTTGCAGCAAGTGTCGCCTCCAGACGCTGCCGATTTTTTATGCAACCTGCCCTTGTCGCAGCACATTCTGCAATGATAACAATGCTGTTGGGGACTAAGGGGGAACAATGGATGAGCAAGAAAGCGCGACTGGCTCTGGCGATTGTGATCGTCGAAGCCGCCTTGGCAGGGCTTTGGTGGAATTTGATCCTTTATGGGATGGAGAATCCCGATCGCGTCACCGCTGACTTCCAGCAGGTAATTGGGCAGACGATGGGAACGGCGATGGGGGCGCTCCTGGGTCTCGGCGTGCTGTTGTATTTTGTCGCCGCCCGCAACGACCGCAAGGCTATTGAAGGCAGGCTACGACGTTAGAGTCGGAAGCCTTGCTCGCTCGCAAAGTGCCATTCGATCAGCGGTCTCATATGCGGCATCAGCCCGTCCGGCAGATCGGCGGCATTGCGGATGATGACGGGGCCTTCGATTTCAGGCTCTGACTCGGCGGCGACGAAAGCGCTGATCCGCTGTGCCAGGTCGTCGGCGGAGGCCGTCTCGCGGTAGCGGCGAAAAATCACCGTGCCGCTTGCCGTCGACAGGGCGTAATGGTGCCTGCCGCGTGCCGCGCCTGATAGGTCGAGGCCGGTCTCTTCCCGCACCTCGCGGATCATGTTGAAGTCGACGTCGACAAGGCCGTCGTGGAAATCGGTTGGCTCGAACGAACCGGCGGCGAAGTAGACGCGCCCGGCATTGACCGTATGCGGCGCCATGCGGATCGCCACCAACGCGTTGTCGCCGGCGACCAGCATGGCGTGCGCGTAGGCATGTTCGGCGCCAGGCACCTGCCTATTGCTGCGCCAAAGCATGAAGGTCGAATAACGCACCGCATGGCAGCGGCCGACGAGGCGATTGTCGCGATAGCTGAGAGCGGAAAGCAGCACCACGGTGCCGTCAAAAAGCGCCGGCTTGGCTGCGGTCTCACGCCGCCAGTTTGCGGCGATCGCCTCGGCATTATCGCGCTCGAACGGATGTGGGCCGGGATCGAGCCTGACGTCGATGGCATCGACCGGCAGGATGACGTTGCGCGGCAGGTCGAAACTCACGCGTGTCTCACGCCATGTCGAGGGCAATTGCTACCGGGCAATGGTCGGATGCCTTGGGCCGGTCCCACCCGGCGCGTGGAAAGCGCTCGACCTCCTGGCCCGCCGGAAATATGGTCCGCCAGGGCTGGCCGTTGCGGATGATATCGGGAACGGCGGTGGCGTTCTGCCTGGCTAGCGCCCTCGACAAAAGGATGTAGTCGAGCTGGCAGAGATGCCGCTCTTCCGGTCCGCGCGTGTGATAGAAAGTCCAGCGATCCATTTCCGGCCGCCGCTCGACCGCGTTTTCGCAAAAACCGCCGGCAGTGAGCACGTCGATGCAGGACCGGGTCTCGTCGATGACCTCGAAGCGATAGCCGTCGACGGCATCGCCGGTAATCTTCACGCGCTGCCGGTAGTCGTTCATGTCGCCGCAGATTGCCCAGCGTTTGTCGGCGGCATGGTCCTTGCCGAAGCGCTCCTCAATGATCCGCCGCACCGCTTGCGCCTCGGCGATGCGCAGCGGCATTGTTGCTTCACGGCCGTCGAGGCCGTTGCGGGGAGAGCCCATCGACTTGAAATGCACGAGATAGAGTGTCAACGGCGCGCCAGCCACCGTCAGATCGATTTCCAGGCAGTCGCGCCGGAAGATGCGTTCATTGGCCTGATGTCCAAGCGCTGCCAATTCCGCCGTGTGCAGCCCGAATTGCTCGAACGTGACATAGGCGTAGCTGGTCATACGCACGAATTCGATCGGCTGGCCCTGCGCGGTCTCGTTGCGCATCATCACGGCGACGTCAATGCCGCGCGAATCATTGCCGGCGGTGGTGTATTTCTGCCGGTAGCCTTGCCCCACCATCTTGAACAGATAGCCATATTCGAAGGCCCTCAGCGCCTCGATATTGTCGACCTCCTGCATGCAGATGATGTCGGCGCGGGTGGCCGCGATCGCCAGTGCCGTCAACTGCCGCGTGTCGTCAGACTGCGCGATCGCCCGCGCCTGCTCGAGCATCTTGTATTCGGCCTCGCTCTGGATGTCGAAAAGCGCCAGCGTGCGATCTTCGTTGAGCTGATTGCGGTATCCGGAATAATCAAACCTGTTCATCAGGTTTTCGACGTTGAATGTGGCAAGGCGCAGCGACATGGCTTTGACCTTTGCCCGCAAGCGCGCTCGAAAACAAGGGCGTAGAACCCAGGCGGCCCCGATTGACCGCGCGCTCGTCATGGTTGATGGAACCTTTTTTGTTCATCCTCCGTTCAGATGGAAAGTTCCATGAATGGGCTCTTCCCTGGGTATTCTGGGCGTGGGGCCTGAATCTTAGGAGAGTGCGATGAAACCGCTCTTTTTATCTTCCGTCAGATCCGGGCTGATGGCCCTCGGTCTGATAGCCGGCCTCTCGGCCCCCTCGCTTGCCGGGCCGATGCCCAAACCCCTGCTGCCGGTGGCGGGCAATGCCGCCGACATCGTGCAAATTCGTGAAGATTGGGCAGGCGGCAACGACAGGCAGATCTGGCGTTGGCGCCATCGCGGCTTTCGGCAATGGCACGGCGACAATGATTGGAGATGGCGGTCCAACAATTTCCGCGGCCGTCATTTTTCGAGACACTGGGACAATGGCGGCTGGGACGACAGCTGGCGTAGGCGCCATCATCGCCGCCATTACCGTGGCGGCTACTATGATGATGGTGGTGCGGGCGCCGCGATTCTTGGCTTGGGCCTGGGGCTCGGCCTTGGCAGCCTGTACAACAACTACAACTACTACGACGCGCCGCCACCGCGGCGCTATTACCGGACACAGCGGCTGTCCAGCGCGCATGTCCAATGGTGTTACAATCGCTACCGGTCGTACCGCGCCTGGGACAACACGTTCCAGCCCTACAACGGCCCGCGCCAGCAATGCTATTCGCCCTATAGCTGAGCAGGCCGACAACAAGCATCATTCGGCGCCGTGCTTCGCGGCGCCTTTTTCTTTCAGCCAGGAATCGCGAAAATCGTCCAGCCTCCACCAGCGATAACGCTATTTTTATCAGCCAGGTCTAATAATCCTCCCGATCAGAACGCCCGAGACGCGAAAGATCGCTGGATTGCGTACGATGGCCGAGGACGAACAGAGGGACAAACGCCGGCAGCGCGTCTTGAAGGGCGCGGCGATCCTGACCGGCATGACCAACTCCGAGGTCACATGCACGCTGCGCAACATGCATGCCGGCGGTGCCGAATTGAAGGTCTCGATCGACGCGCGCGTGCCCGATGAGTTCCTGCTCTACGTTCCAACCGACGGCATTGCCTACAAGGCGGAGGTCCGCTGGCGCCGCGAGGACCGAATTGGGGTGATGTTCACCGGCACCGAACCAAAGCCCAGCTGGCACTACGGTTGAGGTTCCCGGCCCTATCCGGGTGGCAGGACTTGCAGTGTCTGCTCGTCAAACAGCGGCTCCTCCTGGCCAACGCGAATGAACAGAAGCTTTCGCAGCTCGGGTGATTGTACCTCGAAATACTGAATGCCGTCCGGGGCTTCGCCCCATTCGCCGCATGGCGGTTCGCCGACCTCGTCAGGGTCTGCAACGGCTTTCAATTCACTGAGATAAACGGCATCGGGACTGAAGACATACCGCAGGGTGCCCGTGGGCGTGACCCCTTCGGTGTAAGGCATGAGCACGCAACGTGTGCTGACAGCCTTCTCGGTCTTCTGCGAGTATATTCGCTGCAACGCGGCGCCAGCGGCCTCGCCCGGCAGCATATCGAAGACTTCGACGACGGGATCGGCCGGCCCGCCATCGCTGTATTTGATGGCAAGAGCATTGCCGCCAAGCTCGAAATGGATCTGGCGGAATCCGAAATCGCAGCGCTGTACCCAGGCAGCCAGCCCGACATCTCTGTCCGCCAGCCGTTCCCAGGTGCATTTGTCGACAGGCGGACGCGACGGCTTGCTTTGGTCGGCACGCGCCCCGATGGCCATGGCCAGAAGGACCGGCAGGGCGCAGATGCAGGCCGGCAGTCTCTTGCTATTCATCGCTGCAACCCGTCAAGGTAAAGGCATCCCAGGCCGAGCCATCGGGATTGGCTTTGGCGAAATCGGGCCATTCGGTCAACATCGCGCCGAAGTCAGGCAACAGCAACCCTGTCGGTGCCGGCGAGGCTTCGCGAGAGCTCAACTGCTCGGCACCGCCTGCGTTGAACGCATAGACCTGCCCATCCCACACTCTGCACAGCCCGGTGCCGTCCTCGAGACCCGCCTCACGATCGTCGTCGTTGCAGGTGTGCCGAATCGTCCCCACAGGAAACGAGTACTTGCCATTGGTCCAGGTGATGTCCGATGGCAGGCGAATGGGGGTATTGGGCACGATCAGCGAAAAGACCTCTGTCGTCAGCGCGGCCGGTTCGCGGTCGATGGGCCGGAACTGTATCGTCGCTCCCGAACGCGGCTCGCGATAGGTCGCGTGGCTTAGCGAACATTCTGTCGCGTTCGCTGCTTGCAACAGGCTCAGCATGCTCAGAAAAATAGCTGCTGCTTTGCGGATGATCATTTGAGTCCCTGGAGCAGCAGCATTGTGAAGTTTAAGCATCGATGCTTTAGCATGGCCCGAGGCCCGGTCGAAAGAAAGAAATCGATGATGCGAAATCTCTTGATGCTCATTTCGATCTTAACATTTTCGTGCGGCAGCGCCTTTGCCACGGAACCCTATGTGGGCACATGGTCCCGGGACAGATCGAACTGTACCGCCGTCGCGGATGTTCAACGCCAGACTGTTTACACATTGTACCCTGAGGCACTGTCGGTTCCTGCTTTCGGCTGCGAACACGCAACGTTTCGCAAGATATCCACGGGCTGGGTGGCGCGGGCCAGCCAATGCTACGGTTCTGATCCCACGATCGAAGAGCCGTTCTCGCGTCTCGTCCATATCGTTGGCAATGGCACGACGGTGAGATTGACCTGGCCTGGCTTCGACAGCGGAGTTCTTGTCAGATGCTGACGACAGGTGCCTTCTTCCGCTGGATATGCAGCATCTAGAACAGCAGCTTCAGATTACGCCTACCAGAAGCGCGGCTCCACCAAGGAAGCCAGCGGCGCAGATCCACAGTAGCCAAAGCCCACGCACCCTGCATTCGAGAACGGCTGCAGCCGGATTGGCGGGATCGTAGTAGACCTCGACCTTGTCGCCCTCGAGGTAGCGCTGCGATTGACCGCTGACGAGGCTCGGCAGCGACGCCGTCACGTTTGCGCCGAAAGCGATGCGATCGGCGGCGTAGCGCTGGCCGGCAACGCTATAGCTGTAGACGATGCGGGATTTGAAAACTGTGTGCCAAGGCCGATAGCCGCCTCCGGACCTGTCGCGGGTCTCGACTTTCTGCAGGCCCGAGGCGTCGATGCGTCCTGCCGTGATGGGCCACTTGGCCGCCTGTTCCGCAAGTGACTTCTGGGCAAAGCCCATGCGCAGGACAAACAATCCCATGAAAAGCAGCAGGGCCGCGGCGCCGAGGTTCTGCGGCTTGGGCAAAAACGGCCGGATCGCTTCCAGGACGCCGCCAACGGAGAAGACCAATACCAGCGCGCCGACCACCAACCCGGCCGAAAGCTGGACCATGAATTTGAAGGAACCGTCGGGCATGGTGCGTTCGATCACGGCCTTGGCTGGATCGGCCGGATTGTAGAAGACGGTTACGCCGGCCCCGTTTGGAAATTTCGCAAGGGTTTCCGCCACCGCAAAGTTTCCAAGGTTCTCCTGCACGCTGTAGTGCGAACTGCGAAACTTCTTGCCGTTCACCTTGTATTCGAAGGTGATCGCCGGGAAGTTGCGCATCTCGGTCGACCCTCTGCTGTCCGAACCGGATCCCGAACTGGTCACCTCGCGAGCCTCGACCCGCGACGAGATGATCTTTCCCTGCGTCGGAGACCAGCGGCTGACCGCCCTCACCTCCCACCACTTCAGCAAGGTGACGAGGGACAGCATGCCGGCAACCGCGCCGGCAAACCCGACCAACAGAAATTTGAGTTCCAACGCTCACCCCCTTGGCCATTTTGTGCCATGCCCTGCACACGCATACCACGACAGCGGGAATAGCGCGCCTGCTGAGAAATCAACGCAAAAAGGCCGGCGGATCGCTCCGCCGGCTTTCTTGATCGACAATGAAATTGCGATCAGTTCTTGGCCTTGTCGACCAGCTTGTTCTTGGAAATTCCCACGCGCCCGCAGGGCGAAGCCCGAGGATGCGTAACGAAACGAACGTGGATTTCCTTCAGTTCTTGGCCTTGTCGACCAGCTTGTTCTTGGAAATCCACGGCATCATCGCGCGCAGCTTGGCGCCGACTTCCTCGATCTGGTGGCTGTCGTTGTTGCGGCGGATGCCCTTGAAGCGCGACATGCCGGCGCGGTATTCCTGCATCCATTCCGAGGTGAACTTGCCAGTCTGGATGTCCTTGAGCACGCGCTTCATCTCGGCCTTGGTCTCGGCGGTGATGATGCGCGGACCCGAGACGTATTCGCCCCATTCGGCGGTGTTCGAGATCGAATAGTTCATGTTGGCGATGCCGCCTTCATAGATCAGGTCGACGATTAGCTTGACCTCGTGCAGGCACTCGAAATAGGCCATTTCCGGCGCATAGCCCGCTTCCACCAGTGTCTCGAAACCGGCGCGGATCAACTCGACCAGACCGCCGCACAACACCACCTGCTCGCCGAACAGGTCGGTCTCGCACTCCTCGCGGAAATTGGTCTCGATGATGCCCGAACGGCCACCGCCGACGCCGCAGGCGTAGGAGAGCGCCAAATCGAGCGCATTGCCCGAAGCGTCCTGGTTGACCGCGACCAGGCACGGCACGCCGCCACCCTTCTGGTATTCGCCGCGCACCGTGTGGCCCGGGCCCTTTGGCGCGATCATGACGACGTCGACCGAGGCTTTTGGCTCGATCAGGCCAAAATGCACGTTGAGGCCGTGGGCGAAGGCGATCGCCGCGCCGTCGCGGATGTTCGGCGCGACCTCTGATCTGTAGATGTCGGCCTGCAGCTCGTCGGGCGTCGCCATCATCATCAGGTCGGCCCATTTGGCGGCATCGGCCACACTCATCACCTTGAGCCCGTCGGCCTCGACCTTCTTCGCGGTCGCCGAGCCGGCCTTGAGGCCAATGGCGATATCCTTGACGCCGGAATCCTTGAGGTTGAGCGCATGCGCCCTGCCCTGGCTGCCATAGCCGATGATGGCAACCTTCTTGCCTTTGATCAGGTTGAGATCGGCGTCGCGATCGTAATAGACACGCATTTTTCTTCCTTCCCGTTTTGAATTCAGAGGCCCTGCGGCCCGGTTTTTGCCCCGTAAAGAGCGAGAAACTGCTGCGTCGCCCGGACGGCATCGCCGCCGATCGCCGCATCAGTCAATTCCAGCCGGTCGCCGAGCAGCAGGCGGATCTGCACGTCGCGGGCGACCAGCCCGAAAAAGGTGCGGAAAGCCATCTCAGCGTCGGAAAACTCGAGGAAACCAGCTTCCTTGCCTGCCTCCAGCACCGGCTTCAGCCGCCTGGCCAGCGCGAAGCGGCCGTTCTCCAGCACGATGGCGCCGAGATCGTCCTTCCCCGAACTAGCATGGCCGACCGCCACCCGGTTCAGCGCGATCGAGGTGTCGCTCGAAATTACCCTGAGCCAGTCCGAAGCGAAGCGTTCGAGGCTCGCCGTCAGCGAGGCAAGATCGAGTCCCTTGCGGTCGACCGGCACTACCCGCACCTTGGACGCCTGCCATTGCACCGTTGCCGTCAACAGCCCGTCGCGATCGCCGAACCATTTGTAGAGCGTCTCCTTCGAGCAGCTCGCCCGCCGCGCCACGGCGGTCATGGTCAACTGATCGCCCTCTTCGACCAGCAGGCGAAGGGCGGCGTCGAGCACGGCCTTCTGCCGCTCCGTCAGCGTCTCGCTGGTGTCGATGTCGGTCACAGCGTGCAACACAGTCTTTCCTCAGGAGGCGAACTCACCCGCAGTTCAGATATGAACTCGACAGCGTACCGTACGTTACGGTTCGGCTTTATGGCGTATTGCCCGACCCGGCGCAAGCCTTTATTTCTGTAGCTTGCTCCATGCGGGGCATTACGGGAGACACGGATCATGCTCGCCGGATTGCTTGCCTTGACCGTTGCCGCTGTGTTTGCAGGCGCGGCTATCTACGTCAGCGTCGCCGAACAGCCGGCGCGGCTTCGCCTCGATGACAAAGCATTGCTGCAGGAATGGCAGCCTTCCTACAAGCGCGGCGCCGCCATGCAGGCCTCGATCGCCGTCATCGCCTGTATTCTGGGCCTCGTCGCGTGGTGGCAGACCGGCAATCTCGCTTATCTGGCCGGCGCCGTGCTGATCATCCTGCCTTGGCCATGGACGCTGCTGGTGATGATGCCGGCAAATCGGCTGCTGGAGGTGATGGACGCTAACACCGTCAATCCTGAGGCTCGGACAATGATCGTCAAATGGGGCAATCTGCATCTGGTCCGCGTCGGGCTTGGGGTTCTGGCGACATTGGCATTCCTTTGGGGCAGTGCCTGACCTCGCAGATCCGCGCCATCTTCGGCGCGAAGGCGTGTCACGCCAGGGCGGGCGGATCTCGCAGGCGCCCAAGCAGAGCCGACAGCGTGTCCAGATCATCGTTGGAAAGCTGGGAGCCGACCAACTCCGATATCGAGCGGCCGTAGACGACCCACATGCGGCGGCGCGTCTCGCGCCCCTTGCCGGTGATGCGGATGGTTTGCCCGCGGCCGTCATCGGCAACTGGAAGCTTCTCGACCTGCCCGTCGGCTTCGAGCCGCGCCAGCAGCCGCGAGATGTTGTATTGCGCAAACAGGGTGCGCTCGGTGAGTTGGAACGGCCGCAATCCGCCCTCGCCCGCCTCGGCAAGCTCATGCAGCACGTCGTACCAGGCAAGCGGCGGCAGGCCACTGTCCTTCAGCGCGTCCTCGGCACTTTCCAACAACTGGCGCGAAACCCGCATCAGGCGGGCCCAGGCTTTGATTGCTGGAGGTGAAGGAATCCCGGTCATGATTACATCGTAGGCGATAGATGCAACTGCATCAAGCTTGACGATTGATGCAAATGCATCTATATAGATGCAATCGCATCAATCATGAAAGGCAATTCCGATGAAGCATGAAATCTGCAGGATCGCCGACATTCCGGAAACAGGCAGCCTGATCGCTCCGTTTTTCGGCCGCGAGGTCCATGCCTACCGCAGCGGCGAGCGTATCCGCGCCTCCGCCAACGTCTGCCTGCACTTCGGTGGCCCGCTCGACTGCAAGGACGGCAAGCTCGTCTGCCAATGGCACGGCGCCTCGTTCGACATGGCGAACGGTGATCGCCTCGAAGGCCCAGCGCCGAAGGGCTCCCGCCTGATGTTCCTCTCCACCCGCGTCGAGAACGGCGCCTTGAACTATGTCTGGGGAGAGTGAGATGACCGACAAGCTCATCCTCGTCAGCCACCATCTTTGTCCCTATGTGCAGCGCGCGGCGATTTCGCTTCGCGAAAAGGGCGTGCCGTTCGAGCGCATCGCCGTCGATCTCGCCAACAAGCCTGCCTGGTTCAAGGCGATATCGCCGCTCGGCAAGGTGCCGCTGCTTCGCGTTGAGCATGACGGCCAGGAAACGGTGATCTTCGAATCGCTCGTCATCCTCGAATTCCTCGAGGAAACCCAGCCCAATCCGCTGCATCCCACCGATCCCTATGCCCGTGCCCGACATCGCGCCTGGATCGAGTTTGGCTCGGCAATCCTCAATGCCATCGGCCGCTTCTATTCAGCGCCTACGGAAGCCGCGTTGCTCGCCGAAAGCGAGGCGCTATCGGCGATGTTCGATCGCCTGGAAGTGGAACTGGCGAATGGCGCGGTTGGGCCGTGGTTCGCCGGTGAGCGCTTTTCACTGGTCGACGCGGTCTACGGGCCGATTTTCCGCTATTTCGACGTCTTCGACCGGATCGGCGATTTCGGCATCCTGGACGGAAAGCCGCATGTCCAGGTGTGGCGCGAGGCGTTGCGCAAACGCCCATCCGTGAAGGACGCGGTCGCTCCCGATTATCCGCAACGCCTCCATACATTCCTACAGGCGAAGGGCTCGCACCTTTCGGAAATCATCCGCCGAAACGATCCGGCCACCGGGCTTCCGCAAGCCCGATCGGCTTGAATGGATTGATCACAGTGCCTGTAATCATCGAGGCAAGGATATTCGTTTCCGGCGGAATGCTTGCCACTGGCCACCAGCCTGTCGCGGACGCAAGCCTCCAGCGCAGTATCGATACGTCCGTTCCGATGAGCGCGTAACTGATCGCCGCGCCGGCAATCGCGATGTCCAGAGAATTGCCCATTTGCCCGACCCGACCCAGGCCGGACAATCCTTCAGCGCTGTCGCTAAATCAAGCCGCCGTCTCGGCCTTGAGGCTCAGCCTTCGGCAGCATCGAAAACCTTCCGCGCCTCGCGTACAGCGCCGTGATTGAGCTCGGCCCATTGGATCAGCTGATGCAAGGGTCCAAACATCGAGCGCCCGAGATCGGTGAGGCTGTATTCAACGCTCGGCGGTTTGGTCGGAAAAACCTCGCGATGCACATAGCCGTCGCGCTGCAGATCGTGCAGCGTCTGAGTGAGCATGCGCTGTGAAATATCGGGCACGAGGCGCCGCAACTCGCCGAAGCGGTACGGCTTCTCGGCCAAGGCCTCCATCAGCAGCGAACTCCATTTGTTGCTTATGCCCTGGATCACATCGCGAACCGGGCAATCCGCAAGGTTTCCGCCACCGCTGCCTGCTTTGTAGATCTCGAGCTTCGATCTCAGATTGACGATCTTGCCGTCCATGGCTGGTTCCCTGGCTGTGCCTAACTCCCGCAAAACTGCCTTCTTTACGAGGATGGGTCAATTCCTATTTTAGTGCTGGTCTCTTTTGGAGACTAACATTGCACCCGCCGCTCCGGCGCAACGTCAGGACCTTTCATGACCGACACCCTTCTCGTCACCGGCGCCTCCGGCCAGCTTGGCCGCGGCGTCATCAATCATCTGCTTGACACGCTCAAGGTCTCCCCTCAGCGCATCATCGCCGCCACCCGCAATCCGGAAAATCTGGCCGATCTGGCAGCGCGCGGCGTCACCATCAGGGCGGCCGACTTCGACGACACCGCATCGCTGGCCAATGCGTTTACGGGCGCCGACAGGGTTCTGATCATTTCGACGAACGAGCTTGCCCTTCCGGGCAAGCGCCTGAAGCAACATGAGACCGCGGTCGCCGCAGCAAAAGGCGCGGGCGTTTCGCACCTGCTCTACACATCGATGCCCAATCCCGAGCCCGGATCGCCGGTGCTGTTTGCGCCCGATCACCACGGCACCGAGCAGGCGATCAAGGCGAGTGGTATCCCCTACACCATCTTCCGCAATGGCTGGTACCAGGAGAACCTGTTCATGGCGTTGCCGCACGCCATCGCCTCGGGGCAGTGGTACACATCCGCTGGAGACGGCCGCATTGCCCATGGCGCGCGCGACGACATGGCCGCGGCAATCGCCGCCGGCCTCGCTTCGAGCGCAACCGACAGCACGACATACACGCTGACCGGCCCCAAGGCCCACACGATGGCCGAAATTGCAGCCCTCGTCACCGAGATCACCGGCAAGCCGATCGAAGTTGTCCAGCTTTCGGATGAAGCGCTGACCGAGGGATTGAAGGCAGCCGGCGTTCCCGAGGCTTTCGCTCCCGTCATCGTTTCCTTCGACACCAACACGCGCTCCGGCCGCATCAGCATGGTAACGGACGCGGTCGAGACGCTGTCCGGCAGGAAGCCGCAGCCGCTGAAGCAATTTCTTGAAGCAAACAAGGCGGCTCTGGTGAGCTGAGCCTCACAATGGCCGTGCCCTCAAAGGGCACGGCCATTTGTTCAAATAGCCACCTGCGTCCCGATCTCGACGACGCGTCCGGTCGGGATCTGGAAATATTCCGTCGCATCAGCCGCCGAGCGCGCCAGCCCGATGAACAGCTTGTCTTGCCAGACCGGCATGCCGGAATTGGGCGAGGCCTTGAGCGAGCGCCGCGACAGGAAGAAGGATGTCGTCATGATGTCGAACTTCCAGCCCTGCTTGCGGCAGATCGCCAGCGCACGCGGGATGTTGGGCTGCTCCATATAGCCGAAGGTCAGCGTCACCCGCATGAACAGTTCGTTGACCGTCTCCATCTTGACGCGCTCGCTGTCGGGCACAACCGGCTGCGGTGCCGTCACCACCGAAAGGATGACGTTCTGCTCGTGCAGCACCTTGTAGTGCTTCAGGCTGTGCATCAGCGCCGTCGGCGCGCTCAGCGGATCGCTGGTCAGGAACACCGCGGTGCCCGATACCAGATGCGGCTTCTTCTTCAGCAGATTGCCGGCAAGGAAATCGAGCGGGATCTCGTTTCGGCGGGTCTTTTCGAACAAATAGCGGCTGCCGCGGATCCAGGTCCACATGGTCAGCACAATAACCGCGGCAATGGCAAGCGAGGACCAGCCCCCTTCAAACACCTTGACTATGTTGGCTGCAAAGAAGCCGGTATCGACGAAGGCGAACACCGCCATCAGGGCGACCGCGACGCCGAGCGGCCATTTCCAGATGCGCGTCATTACAACAAAAAGCAGTATGTTCGTCACCAGCATGTTGCCGGTCACCGAAATACCGTAGGCCGAGGCCAGGCGGCTGGATTCGCCGAAGCCGACCACCAGCAACATCACCACCAGCGCCAGCATCAGGTTGATGCGCGGCAGATAGATCTGGCCCGACTGTTTTTCCGACGTGTGCTGGATGACGAAGCGCGGCAGCATATTGAGCTGCACCGCCTGTCTGGTCAGCGAAAAAGCGCCGGAGATCACCGCCTGGCTGGCGATCACGGTCGCCGCCGTCGCCAGCACGACCATCGGAATAAGCGTCCAGCCCTGGTTCATCTCGAAGAATGGATGACCGACAACGCCGCCATTTGCCAGCACGAAGGCGCCTTGCCCGACATAGTTGAGCAACAGACAAGGGAACACGATTGCCAGCCAGGCGAGCACGATCGGCTTGCGGCCGAAATGGCCGAGATCGGCATAGAGCGCCTCGGCGCCGGTAACGGCGAGGAAGACCGCACCAACCGTGACGAAGGCGACGTCGGGCGAGTTGACCAGGAACGACACGATGTAATGCGGGCTGATTGCCAGCAGAATTTCCGGATCGGCGATGATGTGGTTAATGCCGGAAAGGCCGATGGCCAGGAACCATAGCGCCGTGACTGGCCCGAACACCAATCCTACGCCGCCGGTGCCGAACCGCTGTACCGCAAACACGATCGCCAGGATGGCCAGCGTCAGCGGCACCACATAGGGTTGGAATGTCGGCGTGACGACATTCATGCCTTCGACCGCCGACAGCACCGAGATCGCCGGCGTAATGACTGCGTCGCCGAAAAAAAGCGCCGCGCCGACAATGCCGATGCCGAGGATCACCGCCGAGCGGGTCGGGAAACTGTTGCGCGCCAGCGCCATCAGCGACAGCACCCCGCCCTCGCCGCGATTGTCGGCACGAAGCACGAACATGATGTATTTGATGGTGACGGTGATCGTCAGCGACCAGATGATCAGCGAGAGTACGCCCAGGATGTCGCCACGGTTGGCGACGTTGCCACCGGCTGATGCATGCAACGCCTCTCGGAATGCATAGATCGGGCTGGTGCCGATATCGCCGTAAACCACACCGAGTGCGCCCAGCATCAGCACCTTGGTGCTGTGCTGCTCGACCTCAGAATGGCTCGATTGTTCGACAAGTTCTGCCTCGTTACCAGCATTGGTAAGGGCCATGGACGACACTCCGATAAGCGGGCGGTGCTCTACGCTTGCTGCGCTGCAATATCAAGTGCCGTCACGTAATGGCTCCGTCCCGATATTGCGAGTCCTCCACGACTTGGCAGACTCAGTCCCATCGGCAGACTACCTGGAATGTCGCAACGGACACGTTTTCAAATAGCCACCTGCGTCCCGATCTCGACGACGCGTCCGGTCGGGATCTGGAAATATTCCGTCGCATCAGCCGCCGAGCGCGCCAGGCCGATGAACAGCTTGTCTTGCCAGACCGGCATGCCGGAATTGGGCGAGGCCTTGAGCGAGCGCCGCGACAGGAAGAAGGATGTCGTCATGATGTCGAACTTCCAGCCCTGCTTGCGGCAGATCGCCAGCGCACGCGGGATGTTGGGCTGCTCCATATAGCCGAAGGTCAGCGTCACCCGCATGAACAGTTCGTTGACCGTCTCCATCTTGACGCGCTCGCTGTCGGGCACAACCGGCTGCGGTGCCGTCACCACCGAAAGGATGACATTCTGCTCGTGCAGCACCTTGTAGTGCTTGAGGCTGTGCATCAGCGCGGTCGGCGCGCTCAGCGGATCGCTGGTCAGGAACACTGCGGTGCCCGACACCAGATGCGGCTTCTTCTTCAGCAGATTGCCGGCAAGGAAATCCAGCGGAATCTCGTTCCGGCGGGTTTTGTCGAACAAATAGCGGGTGCCGCGGATCCATGTGGACATGATCAGCCCCATGGCGCAAGCGACTGTTATCGAGACCCACCCGCCTTCGAGGATCTTGACGATGTTTGCGAGGAAAAATCCGGTATCGATCGTGCCAAACAGCAGTGTGAGCGCCGCCGCCAGTGCAAGCTGCCATTTCCACCGGAACCGCATCACGACAAACAGCAGGATGGTTGTCATCAGCATTTCGCCAGTCACCGAAATGCCATAGGCGGAAGCCAGCGAACTCGAACCGCCAAAGCCGACCACCAGCAACATCACGCCCAGCGCAACCACCAGATTGACGCGCGGCATGTAGATCTGGCCGGATTGCATTTCGGACGTATGCTGCACCTCGATGCGCGGAAGCAGATTGAGCTGCACCGCCTGGCGGGTCAGCGAGAAAGCGCCGGAGATCACCGCCTGACTGGCGATCACGGTCGCTGCCGTGGCCAACCCAACCATAGGCATCAGCGCCCAATCGGGCAGCATCTGGAAGAATGGATTGGTGGGTTTGCCGCCGTTGGCCAGAACGAACGCGCCTTGTCCGAAATAGTTGAGGAGCAAACAAGGGAACACCACGGAGAACCACGCCAGCACGATCGGCCTGCGCCCGAAATGACCGAGATCGACATAGAGGGCTTCGGCCCCGGTGACCGCCAGGAACACCGCCCCGACCGTAACGAAAGCGCCGGTGGGCGTATTGGCCAGATAAGCGACCGCGTAATAGGGATTGATCGCCAGCAGGACCGACGGGTCGTCCAGCAGATGGTAGACCCCGGCGGCGCCGATCGCCAGGAACCACACTGCCGTCACCGGTCCGAACACGGCCGCCACCCTGCCGGTGCCAAAGCGTTGCACGGCAAAAAGCATTGCCAGGATGATCAGCGTGATCGGAACCACGTAAGTTTCCAGCGTCGGGGTCACCACTTCCAGGCCTTCGACCGCCGAAAGCACGGAGATGGCCGGCGTTATAATGGCGTCGCCGAAAAACAGCGCCGCGCCGCAGAGCCCGATCCCCAGGATGAGCTTGGCTCCATTGGGATAAGCGCTGCGCGCAAGCGACATCAGCGACAGCGTGCCGCCCTCGCCCTTGTTGTCGGCTCTGAGCACAAAGGCGACGTATTTTATCGTGACGATGATCGTCAGAGCCCAGACGATAAGCGACAGCACGCCGAGGACGTCGTTGCGGGCGACCGGCCCCGACGATGCGTGCAGCGCTTCGCGAAACGCGTAAATTGGACTGGTGCCGATATCGCCGTAGACCACGCCCAGCGCGCCCAGCATCAGCACCTTGGTACTGTGCTGCTCGACTGTGGAGTGGCTGGATTGCTCGATGGGTTCTGCCTCGCTACCAGCGTTGGCAAGGGCCATGGACGACACTCCCATAGACGTGCGGTGCTCTATGCTGCGGGGATGGAAAGGACGCGCTGCCATGCCGGGAACGCACGGCCTATCGGCTCGCCTCTCTCTACCAGCCACAAGCCTTCAGAAACCGCCTGACCGTTGCGGCCATGCCATACTCCAACGCATCGGCTGTCAACCCATGTCCGATCGACACTTCGGCCAATGCCGGGATGCGCCTGGCCAGTGCCGGCAAATTGCTCACCACAAGGTCGTGCCCGGCATTGACCTGGAGCCCTGTAGCAAGTGCGGCATCCGCCGTCTTTCCCAATTTCTCCAATTCCTTCGCCGCTTTTGCCGAATCGGAATGATAGCTGCCATATGGACCCGTGTAGAGTTCGATCCGGTCGGCGCCGGTGTCGCGAGCGGCTTTCACGCCATCGGGATCCGGATCGGAAAAGAGCGATACGCGAAAGCCTCCCTTCTTCAGGCGCTTGACGACCGGTGTCAGGAACGCAGCCCCGGCGGCGAAGTTCCAGCCATGGTCGGAAGTCGCCTGCACCGGGTCGTCGGGCACCAGCGTCACCTGTTCCGGCTGATGCTTTTCCACAAGCGCCAGGAACTCCTCGGTCGGATAGCCCTCGATGTTGAATTCCGCACTCGGGAACTCGTCGTCGATCAGCGCCCTGATCTCAGGCAGATCGGAATGCCTGGTGTGCCGCTCGTCGGGTCGCGGGTGCACCGTCAGCCCATGCGCACCGGCGGCAAGGGCGATGCGTCCGAGCCCCGTCACGCTTGGCCACGGCAGGTCGCGCCGGTTGCGCAGCATGGCGATGGCATTGAGGTTGACGGAAAGCTTTGCAGGCATTTGCACGGTTCCAGGCTGATCTCGGCGCGCATCTATAGCGCCTTTAAGGGGAACAGACAGAGGGTTTCAGGTGTTCCAGGGGAACGAAGAAAATCGAGCGCAAGGAGTTTCCTGTTGAATTTTCTCGATGCCGTGCCGGCGATCCGCCGCATCGATACCGATCGCGAAGACCTCTTCGCCATCGATGTCGTCGGCCATGTCGCAGCGGCTGATGCCGAAAACCTGTTCGGATTGCTGGAGGCAGCCTACGCGCTGCACACGAAAATCGACGTGCTGGTGCGCCTGATCGATCATGAGGGTGTCGACTGGACCGACGTATCGGACGAGACGATCGAACAGGGCATAGCTCACGCGGTGGAGCATATCGGCCGCTGCGCGGCGGTCGGTGAGCCGAACTGGATAGCGGAGGCAAGAGCCTTCTTGCCAGCCTCTTTGCCTATCGAACTCCGGCATTTCGAGGCTAAGGACGAAACCGCCGCCTGGGAATGGCTTGGCGCCAGACCGATCGCCCAGCGCTGATACGGCCGCCCTATCGGACGATCGTCAGCCGTTCGGCCGCGCGCGTGATGGCGGTGTAAAGCCAACGCTGCCGGGTTTCCTTGAATGCCCAGCTTTCGTCGAAAAGCACGATCTCGTTCCACTGCGCCCCCTGCGCCTTGTGCACGGTCAGTGCGTAGCCATAATCGAAATCATCGAAGCGCTTCTTCTGCTGCCAGGGAATGTCGGCGTCCGGATCTTCGAACGCCGCCTTGAGCAGTTTGATCTTGGCGACGCCGCGATCCGGATCGTCTTCCTCCGGCGAGACCAGCAGATTGATGCCGGGCTTGACCGTCTCGCGCGACGAGGTCATCACCTTCCACAGCGAGCCGTTGAGCAGCCCCTTGGCTGGATCGTTGCGCAGGCAGACCAGCTTGTCGCCGGCTTGCGGATAATCGGCGTTGAACCCCTTCAGCTCGCGCAGCCGCTGATTATAGCGACGGCGCGTGCGGTTGGTGCCGACCAGCACCTGGTCCGCCTTCAGCACCAATTCCTGGGTGACGTCTTCCTTGCCGATCACTTGCGCCGCGCCATAGTCGCCGCGCATGAACTCGCGGCCCTCGCGCACATCGAGCGCCAGCCTGATGATCGGGTTGTCGCGCGCCTGGCGGTGGATTTCGGTGAGCAGAATGTCCGGTTCGTGGTCGGTGAAGAAGCCGCCGCCGGAGATCGGCGGCAACTGGCCGGGATCGCCAAGCACCAGGATCGGCGTGCCGAAGCTCATCAGGTCACGGCCAAGCTGCTCGTCGACCATCGAGCATTCGTCGATGACGACGAGCTTGGCCCGCGAGATCGGGCTCTGCCGGTTGAGCGAAAAGGTCGGCGACATTGAGGTTTTGCCGGTCACCTCGTCCGCTACCGATTCCTCGCCTTTCGGCCGGTAGATCAGCGAATGGATTGTGCGGGCATTGACCGCGCCCTTGGAACGCAGCACCTGCGCCGCCTTGCCGGTAAAGGCGGCGAACTGCACCTGGCCGTCGACATGCTCGGCGAAATAGCGCGCCAGCGTCGTCTTGCCGGTGCCGGCATAGCCGAACAGCCGGAACAGCTGCGGCTTGCCGGCTTTCAGCCAGCCGGCCACCGCCTTCAGCGCCTCGTCTTGTTGAGGGGAGAATTCCATCAGCGCGACAGACCGGATTCGCGAGGGAAAGACAAGGTGACTGCCGTCACCATCAACTTCATCGCCTGCAATTACGCTGCTGCGACAGGGCCAGGCTATCAGCGACGAAGAGGAACGTAAAGAGAACAACGCCGGGCGACGACAGCTTACCCAGCCCGCTGTGGATCGTTCTCCAGCAGGATCGGCTTGCCATGCGGCGTAGCATGCGCGGCCCGTTCCCAGGCAGCAGCAAGGCTGTCGACGTCGCTCCTACCGGCAACGCCTTTGGCCGAAAGCAGCTTTTCTAGCGCGGCCAGCCAGTGCTCGTAATAGTCATGACCGTCGCGCGCGGCGCCCGGCCGCTTCACCTCGGCCGACAAGGCGTCCGCCCATTCGCTCCACGAAAACAGCCCGTTGTCGTGTAGCGCCACCGTCATGGCGAACGCCTCTGCTTGCCACGGCTGGGCGAAGACTGGCGCCTCGACACCAGCGGGCAGCGCGGTGGCGGCTGAGCCCGTCTCACGCCGGTTCAAGGTAGCTCTCCCAGGCATCGATGGACACGACAAGTTTCGGGTCGGCGCCCTCGCCCCAGATTTCGCTGCCGGTGAAAGCCACCGTATAGACCCATTGCGGGTTTTCGCCCTGACCGTGAGCATTGGTGTCGGGAAAGACAAAGCCGTCACGCATGGCCTCGATGACGCCTCGCTTGCCGCGCGCGTAACGCGGCAGCCTGGTGTGGCCGGTCGGATGAAAGTTCCTGGTTCGCACGAGGTCGCCTGCCTTGAATCGCGGCAAGGCGGCGACCGGCCGGTCGCAAGGCCCGCCCTTGGCCAGCACCGCCGAAACGTCTTGCGCCTTCAGGACCCGCTTGGGTGTCGCTACCGGGTCGACCGCATCGCCCCTGGCCAGATCGCGGTCGCTGACGAAACCATGGCGTTTGAGTAACACCTCCAGCGCCTTGATCCAGATTTCGTAATAACTCGACGTATAGTAGTCGGCCGGGTGCAGCGATTCCCGCGCGTGCCGGCTCTCGTCGATGTTCCAGGCGCCCATGGCGCCGGCGCACAACGTCACCCCCAGCGCCCGCCTTTCCCAATCGGCATGGAAATAGGGTTCGTCCTGTTCAGGCGCGACCGGCCCGAAACCCATCTGGCCGCCGAGATCCTGCGGCCCGTTCATGCCGGTTCCCGCGCCAGCGCCGTGCCGATCATGGCATCGCGCGTCACCAGATCGGCGAGCCGCGCCTCATCCCAGCCCTCTGTGTCCCTGCGCCGCATCGGCACCACCAGATAGCGCAGCTCGGCGGTCGAATCCCACACCCGGATTGTTGTCGTTGCCGGCAAGCTCAGCCCAAATTCCTCGAGCACACCGCGCGGATCGATCACCGCGCGCGAACGGTAGGGCGGCGCCTTGTACCAGACCGGCGGCAGGCCGAGCACCGACCACGGATAGCAGGAGCATAGTGTGCAGACGACGAGGTTGTGCGTGTCGGCCGTGTTGAACACCGCCTGCATGTGCTCGCCTTGCCGGCCGGTGTAGCCGAGCGATTCGATGGCCGCCGTCGCATCACGCTTCAGCCATGCGGCAAACCCGGGATCAACCCAGGCCTTCGCCACCACCTTTGCCCCGTTGCGCGGGCCGATCTTGGTCTCGTAGGTGTCGACGATAACGTCGATCGCCGCTGGATCGATCAGCCCCTTGCGGGTGAGAATTGTCTCCAGCGCGCGCACCCGCGCCGCGAACGGATCGAACTCGTTGTCGTGGTCGTGATTATGCTGCATGGCGTCAAATTACGATCGCGGACACCCGGCCGCAAGCACCACGGCTTGGGCCAGCGCTATTCAGCTGCCGCCTTCTGCGGCACCGGTTCTTCCTCGTCGTTAAACAGCGACGGCTGGTCGACCGCCTCGACCGGACTCGGCTCGCCCCGGCGCCCCGTCCACAGCCTGACCAGCCAGCCGGAAAAATGCTCCATGTAAACGTAGATGACTGGGGTGACGAACAGCGTCAGTGCCTGCGAGGCGACGAGGCCGCCGACCACCGCCACGCCGAGAGGCTGGCGCAATTCCGCGCTGGCGCCAGTGCCGAGCGCGATCGGGATGGTACCCATCAGCGCGGCAAGCGTAGTCATCATGATCGGCCGGAAGCGCATCAGGCAGGCCTTGTGGATGGATTCGACAGGCGACATCCCCTCGCGCCTGAGTTCCAGCGCCACGTCGATCATCATGATGCCGTTCTTCTTGACGATGCCGATCAGCATCAGGATGCCGATCACCGCGATCACCGACAAATCCATCCCCGCCAGCCGCAGCGCCACCAGCGCGCCGAGCACCGCCGACGGAAGCCCGGTCAGGATGGTAAGCGGATGGATAAAGCTCTCATAGAGCATGCCGAGCACGATATAGATGGTCAGGATCGCGCCGCCGATCAGCAGCCCCTGGTTGGAAAGCGAATCCTGGAACGTCTTCGCCGTGCCCGAGAAGGCGGTCGAGATCGTCGGCGGCATGCCGATCTTGTCCTTCAGCGCATTGATGTGGCTCACGCTGTCGCCGAGGGCCACGCCTTGCGGCAGATTGTAGGAAATGGTCACTGCCGGAAGCTGGCCGAGCTGATTGACGGTCAAAGCGCCGGCGGTCCGATCGACACGGGCGAAGGCGCCGAGCGGCACCAGGCTGCCGCTTGCCGTTCTCACCTTGATGGCCAGCATCCGCTCTGGCGACCACTCGATCTTCGGATCGAGCTCCATGACCACTTTATAGCTGTCGGCCGAACCGAAGATGGTCGACACCTGCTGGGTGCCGAAACCGCCATAGAGGCTGGAGCGCAACGTGTCGGTATCGACGCCAAGCGTCGCTGCCTTGTCGCGGTCGATCACCAGCGTCGCCTGCAACGCGTTGTTCTGCAGGTCATTGGTGACATCGGTGAAGGCGCCATGATCGGCAGCCATCGCGTCCGTCAACTTTTGCGCCCAGACGTTCGTCAGGCCGGTATCGAGGCCCTGCACGGCAAGCTGGTAGGCACTCGCCGAAGCGCGCGCGCCGAGCCGCAGGTTCTGCACCGGTTGCATGTAGGTTTCGATGCCGGACACATTGGCAAGCTGGCGCCGCAGATCCGCAAGCACCTTGTCGATATTGGGGCGCTGGTCCTTGTCTTTCAGCTGTACAAACAGCTGGCCTTGGTTGAGCGCATTGTTTCCACTGCCCGCCGACCAGCCGACATGCGCGACATAGGGCGAATGGGAGAAGACATCAGCCACTTGCCCCTGCAACTTGACCATGGCGTCGAAGGAGATGTCCTGGCGCGCGATGGTCGTCACCGAGACCTGGCCGATATCCTCCTGCGGGAAGAAGCCCTTCGGCGAGATCTGGATCAGCCACACCGACAGCCCGGCGGTTACCAGGAAGACAAGGAAAACCAGGAAATTGTGGCGCAGGCAGAATGTCAGCAGCCGGTCATAGCCCCGCATGAAGACGTTTTGTCTATGGCCTTCACCGTGCGCTGCTTTCTGCTCGGCTTTCGATAACGACAATAGCCGCGAGCACAGCATCGGCGTCAGCGTCAGCGAGACGAACATCGATGCCAGGATGGCGACCGTCACCACCACCGCGAACTCGTTGAAGATGCGCCCGATCACGCCGCCCATCAAAAGCACGGGAATGAACACGGCGACCAGCGAGATCGAGATCGAGATGATGGTGAAGCCGATTTCGCGGGCGCCCTTGAGCGACGCCTCCATTGCCGAGAGCCCATCCTCCTCCATATGCCGGAAGATATTTTCCAGCATGACAATGGCGTCGTCGACGACAAGGCCGACCGCCAGCGTCAGTCCCATCAGCGAGATGTTGTCGATGGAAAAGCCGAACAGGTACATCACGCCCAGAGTGGCGATGAGCGAAATCGGCACCGCCACGGCCGGGATCACCGTCGCCGTCACCCGGCGCAGGAACAGGAAGATCACCATCACCACCAGCGCGATAGTGAGCAGGAGCGTGAACTGCACGTCGTCGACCGCCTCGCGGATCGATGTCGAGCGATCGTTGAGCAACTGGATGCTCGCAGCTGCCGGCATCTGACCCTCGAAGGAAGGCAGCATCGCCTTGACGCGGTCGACGACATCGACGGTATTGGCATCCGGCTGACGCTGCACCGCCATGATGATGGCGCGGGTGCCGTCATACCAGCTTGCCGTCGTCGTGGTCTCGACCGAATCGATGACGCGGGTCACCTCGCCGAGCCGCACCGGATGGCCGTTCTTGGTGGCGATGATGATGTTGGAGAATCCCGCCGCGTTGGTCAGCTGCGTGTTCGCCGTGATGGTCAGCTGCTGTTTGTTGTTCTTGAGCACACCGAGCGGCGTGTTGCTGTTGGCCGAGGCAATGGCCGTCTGCAGCTGGTCGATCGAGATGCCGCGTGCGGCGAGCGCCGTCGGATCGATCTGGACGCGGACGGCATATTTCTGTTGGCCGTAGATCGAAACCTGCGCAACGCCGTCGATCGTCGACAGCGACGGCGAAATCACATTCTCGGCAAAGGCATCGAGATCGGTCAGCGGAATGGTGTCGCTGACCAGCGACATCAGCAGGATCGGCGCGTCGGCTGGATTGACCTTGCGATAGCTCGGCGGGCTGGTCATCTCCGGCGGCAATTGTCGTTGCGTGCGTGCGATCGCCGCCTGCACATCGGCGGCGGCTGCATCGATGTCGCGGTTGAGCACGAACTGAATGGCGATCGAGGTCGTGCCGAGCGAATTGGTCGTCGAGATCGAATCGATGCCGGCGATAGTGGCAAACTGCTTGATCAGCGGCGTTGCCACCGAGGTCGCCATGGTTTCCGGCGAGGCCCCAGGCAGCGAGGCCGAGACGTTGACAACCGGAAATTCCGCGCTTGGCAGCGCCGCGACCGGCAGGAATTTGTAAGCAAATAGCCCGCCCAGAACCAAGGCGAACGACATGAGCAGCGTGGCGACGGGCCTGCGGATGCAGAATTCGGAAATCATGGCTGTGTTCCGCCCGTCCTGTCGGCCTCCGCGACCTTCGGAGTCGCCTGGTCGTCGGTACCGGTCGAGGCCTTGCCTTCGCGGACCGCCGCGCCGTTTTTCAGCTTGGTCTGGCCTTCGACGACGACACGCTCGCCGCTTTCCAATCCTTGGCTGATCGCGGTGTTGGCGCCTTCTGTCAGCGCGACCTGCACGGGCCGCATTTCAACGGTGTTGTCCGGCTTGATCACATAGACGAACGGCCCCTTCTGGCTGGGCTGGACGGCGACCGTCGGAACGGACGTCATTTGCGGCATGATGCCGGCATCGAGCACAACATTTACATATTGGCCCGGCCACAGCGAAAGATCGGCGTTGGGCACGCTGGCCCGCGTTGCGATGGTGCCGGATGCCGTGTCCACGCTGGAATCGACGAAATCCAGCGTTCCCTTGCCGATCGGCTTCGGGTCGCCGTCCTTGGTCAGCGTCACCGCGCCTTGCTGCGGCGCCGCCAGCGCCTTGTGCAGTAAGGCAAGATCGCTTTCCGGAAGATTGAAGTTCACCTGCAGCGGGTCGACCTGCGTGATCGTCACCAGCGGCGTCGACGTGCTGCTGCCGTTGCTGGTGGTGACGAGGTCGCCGACCGCGACGCTGACCGCGCCAAGCCTGCCGGAAATCGGCGCTTTGATCGTGGCAAAGCCAAGCTGGACCTCGTCCGCATCGATCGTCGCCTTATCGGCGTCGACAGTGGCCGCGGCGGATTTCTGCGCCGCGACGGCCTGATCATAGGTCTGCTGTGTTCCGGCCTGCCTGGCGACGAGATTTTTGGCGCGCTGAAGATCGGCCGTGGCGCTGGCAAGCAGCGCCTGGTCTTTTGCGAGCGTCGCCTGATCGCGTGCCAATTGGGCCTTCAATGAGCGATCGTCCAGCGAGAACAGAAGGTCGCCGGCCTTCACCATCTGTCCGTCCTTGACCGCGATTGCGACGATCTGGCTTGAGACCCGTGCGTTGATGCTGACCACGGCGGGAGAGGACACAAAGCCGATGGCATAGCGCCGGACCGGGAAATCGGCCGTCGAGGCGGTGGCGGCAACCACCGAAGTCGAACGCGCGGCATTTGCCGCTGCAGCGGGCTTGTCCGCCGCCGCCGTCGTCTGCTTCGCCGACAGCATCTGCTGAAGACCGCTCATTGCGGTGGGCGAATGATAAGGCCACGCCGCCGCGGCAACGCAGGCTGCAGCAATCACCGCAAATACGATCTTTCCGCGCATCGACAAAAGGCCTCTCGATCCGACACGCCGCTATCCGGTGGCCGCAGTCTAGCTCAACTCGCAGCCTCTTGCCGCGCTTTTGCCAGATAATAGAGAATGCCGAAGGCGAAAAAGGGCCAAAAGCCGTCATTACGAAGATTTAATGTGCAGTGCACAATAAAACGGCAGCTAACGCAGCATCGGCCACAGCGTCGCCGCAAGCATCACGCCCATGGCGATGTTGAACCATTTGAGCCGCACCGCATCAGCCAGAAAACCGCGCAGCGCCATGCCGAAACCGGCCCAAGTCGAAATGCTCGGCAGCATGACGACGGCGAAAGCGGCCGCGATCAGCACCACGGACACAAACGGGCGTTCCGGATTGGTATAGACGGCCATGGCCGTAATCGCCATCACCCAGGCCTTAGGATTGACCCACTGGAAAGCCGCAGCCTCGATGAAGCGCATCGGCTGGCCCTTCGCCTCGCCTTCGCCGCCGAGCGAGCGCGACATGGCGATCTTCCAGGCCAGATAAAGCAGGTAGAGGCCGCCGGCGATCTTCAACCCGGTATGCAGCACCGGAAAGGCCGTCAACACGGCCCCAAGCCCGAAGCCTACGGCAAGCAACAGCACGAGGAAGCCGAAGCCGATGCCGAGCATGTGTGGCACGGTCTTGACCAAGCCGAAGTTCACACCCGAGGCCAAAAGCATGAAATTGTTCGGACCCGGCGTGATCGAGGTCACGAAGGCATAAACCAGCAGGGCGAAGAATGCGTCGAAGGTCATGCCGTTCCCCTAATCAATGCGAGCAGGACGATTACATCCCCTGCGGGCCGCGGTTCATCGCCGCCACTCCGGTACGGCAGATTTCGACCAACCCGAGCGGCTTCATGATGGCGATAAACTGATCGAGCTTCGAACCCTTACCGGTGATCTCGAAGATGAAATGCTCGGTGTTGGCGTCGATGACGCTGGCGCGGAATGCATCGGCGAGCCTGAGCGCCTCGACGCGGGATTCGCCGGTGCCGGCGACCTTGACCAGCGCGAGCTCCCGCTCCAGTGGCCGCTCCTGTCCGAATTCCTGCGATCGCACAGTGAGATCGACGACACGATGCACCGGCACGATGCGCTCGAGCTGGTGCTTGATCTGCTCCAGCACGTGCGGCGTGCCGCGCGTCACGATGGTGATGCGCGACAGGTGCTTTTCGTGCTCGGTTTCCGAGACCGTCAGGCTCTCGATGTTGTAGCCACGTCCGGAGAACAGGCCGATGACCCGGGCAAGCACGCCCGGCTCGTTGTCGACGAGGACCGAAAGCGTGTGGTTCTCTGGTTTTTCCGTCTCCTTGGCGATGAAATAGGCGGAGCCGGTCGGTTGCAACTGTGCGTTCATGACATGAATCTCGATTTCAAACTTTTGTGCTAATCTGCTGTTTCCGCACAGCTTCCTTGAACCAGGCTACACCAGTTCCCTGCCCTTGGCGTCGATCGCGTTGGCGACAGCTTCGTCGGTCGCCTCATCAGGCAACAGCATCTCGTTATGCGCCTTGCCGGACGGGATCATCGGGAAGCAGTTGGCGAGCGTCGCCACGCGGCAATCGAACAGGACGGGCTTCTTGACCGCGATCATCTCCTTGATGGCGTCATCGAGCTCGTCCGGCTTGTCGCAGCGAATACCGTGGCCGCCATAGGCTTCGGCGAGCTTGACGAAATCCGGCATCGCCTCGGTATAGGAATGCGACAGCCGGTTGCCGTGCAGCAGCTGCTGCCATTGCCGCACCATGCCCATGTACTGGTTGTTGAGGATGAAGATCTTGATCGGCGCCTCGTGCTGTACCGCCGCGCTCATCTCCTGCATCGTCATCTGCACCGAAGCGTCGCCGGCGATATCGATGACCAGCGCATCCGGGTGCGCGATCTGCACGCCGAGCGCGGCCGGCAGGCCGTAGCCCATCGTGCCCAGCCCGCCGGAGGTCATCCAGCGGTTCGGCTTCTCGAAATGATAGTGCTGCGCCGCCCACATCTGGTGCTGGCCGACCTCGGTGGTGATGTAGGTGTCGAGGTCTTTGGTCAGCGCATAAAGCCGCTGGACGGCATATTGCGGCATGATCACCTCATGGTTCATCTTGTAGGCGAGTGAATCGCGCGCGCGCCATTTGGCGATCTGCTCCCACCACGGGTGAAGCGCCTTCTTGTCGGCCTTGGCGGTTGCCCGCCACAGTCGCACAAGATCCTCCAGCACACGGCCGACATCGCCGATGATCGGCACGTCGGTATGGACGTTCTTGTTGATCGAAGACGGGTCGATGTCGATGTGGATCTTCTTCGAATTCGGCGAAAACGCTGTCAGCCGCCCGGTGATGCGGTCGTCGAAGCGCGCGCCGATGCAGAGCATGACGTCGCAATCGTGCATCGCCATGTTCGCTTCGTAGGTGCCGTGCATGCCGAGCATGCCCATCCAGTTCTTGCCCGACGCCGGATAGGCGCCAAGGCCCATCAGCGTCGAGGTGATCGGGAAGCCGGTCAGGTCGACCAGCTCGCGCAGCAGATGGCTCGCCTCCGGGCCGGAATTGATGACGCCGCCGCCCGAATAGATGATCGGCTTCCTGGCGCCGGCCATCAGCTCGACCGCCGCCTTGATCCTCTCCAGGTCGCCCTGGACCTTCGGCTGGTAGCTGGTGCGCGGCGCCGTCTGCGGCGGAACATAGATTCCCTTGGCGAACTGAACGTCCTTCGGGATGTCGACGACGACCGGGCCGGGGCGCCCTGTCGTTGCCACATGGAAGGCCTCGTGGATCGTTGCCGCGAGCTGGTTGACGTCCTTCACCAGCCAGTTGTGCTTGGTGCAGGGCCGCGTGATGCCGACCGTGTCGCACTCCTGGAACGCATCCGAGCCGATCAGCGACGTCGGTACCTGGCCCGTCAGGCAGACCAGCGGGATCGAATCCATCAGCGCGTCCTGCAATGGCGTCACCGCATTGGTGGCGCCCGGCCCGGAGGTCACCAGCATGACGCCGGCCTTGCCGGTCGAGCGCGCATAGCCTTCCGCCGCGTGGCCAGCGCCCTGTTCGTGGCGAACGAGGATGTGCTCGACCTCGTCCTGCTGGAAGATTTCATCGTAGATTGGCAGAACCGCGCCTCCCGGATAGCCGAAAACATGCTTGACGCCATTGTCCTTCAGCGCCTGCACCACCATTTCGGCGCCAGTCATCTCGGTTCTTGGCGTTTCGCGCCGCTCGTTCTGTCCACTGCTCATCGGTCTGGTCCCGTACTGTTCGCCATCGGGCGATTGCTGGTCGTTTAGTCGTGTTTCGGGCAATAAAAAAGGCCCCCGAGGGAGCCTGTGTCTTGCGCATGGGAGGTCACCGCCTGGCGGTTACACCGCCTTGCCCACGCGCTTTCCTACGAGAATGAGTGCCGTTTTCATGGTCGCGGACAATAGAATTGGTTTGATGGTGCTGTCAACGGCGAATGTGCGCGGGCCAGATATCAGACTGTACCAATGCGCTTCCAGTAGATGAGGGTGCCCGTCAGCCCGCCATGCGGCTTCAGCGCATAATCTGGTATTTCGCCGCCCAGCGTGAAGCCGAGCTTTTCATAGAGGCCGGAAGCCCCCTCCTCTTTTGCCGTGTCCAGCACCAACAGCGTGCGGCCTTTCTCCATGGCAACGGCTTCCGCCGCCTCCATCAGGCGGGTTGCGACGCCCTTGCCGCGATAATTGAGACGGGTCATCAGCTTGGCGATCTCGGCCCGGTGCGGCTGGTTGGGAGGGCAGTCGAGCAGCACGGTGACGGTGCCGATCAGAGCCTCGCCGTTCCAGGCCCCGAGCACCGCCCTTTCGCCTCTGGCGACCGCCTGAAGCGACTTGTTCCAGAAGGCTGCAGCCATCTCCGGCGCCAAGGGACGCATGAAGCTGACCGAGCCGCCGGCGGCAACCGTGCCGATCAGCAAATCGACCAGCATTTTTTTCGTTCCGGCAGTATTGCTGAGCAGGTTGATTTCTATTGAATCCATGTGGTCTCCTCTGTGTGCAACGGGAACGGCAGTGCATCGAGCGGCAGCATGGCCTGCACCGTCAGCCGAAATGACTGGTCCGCTTCCGCTTCCTGGCTCGGCGGATTTCTCCGATGCGCTCGGCGTCTTCCTCTTGCAGATGTCGCCCGCGTTCCAGCAGTTCGAGCGTGTATTCCTCATAGGTCAGGCCTAGCCGCTCGGCCTTGTCCAGCCGCATCAGCATGATCTCGCGGCTCGGCACTTTCCATGCCTGGGCATGGGCGGTCCGCCAGGCAAGAAAGATATAGGGGTCTCCCTTGCCCCAAGGCGGACCGTCGTAGTCGTCGAGCGGCGGACCGCCATTGTCGGAACGTTTCGGACGGCGCGCCATCGTCTCAGCTCCTGGCCAACGCAACCAGATAGTCGGCGGCGTCCGGCCCCGGAGCGTGGAAGACGCAATCGGATGGCGCGCCGAGCGCCAGGCAGTCGCCGGGCTCGAGCCTGTGAACGATGTCGCCCTCGACGAATTCCAGCTGCCCGGAGATCAGCCAGATCTGTTGTCTGATGAAGGCATAGGAGGCCGCCGGGAAGCTCACCTTGGCGCCCGCCGGCAGTTTGACCCGGATCAGTTCGAGCGGCATGTCCGAAACCGGCGAAAGGTGCCGCCGCACATAACCCGTAGCCGGATCGCGCCAGACCGGCTGGTCACGTTCGCGAAGCAGGCCACCGCCTTGCAACTCCGCCCTTGCGATCAAAGTGGAAAGCGTCATGCCGAACGCGGCCGCAATGCGCACGAGGAGTGCCGCCGTCGGGCTCGTCATGCCGCGCTCGATCGTGCTCAGCATGGCTTTCGAGACATCGGACTGCTCCGCCAAATCCGCCAGGGACCAGCTGCGAGCCACCCTTTCGGCGTGTATCCTTCTGCCGATAGTCGATGAGATATCGTTCGCTATATTATCCATTCATCCACTATAGCGAAATCCCGCGCTCGGGCAACGGCCGTTTCGTCCAGTTTTCGCAAACCCCTTAACGTCCGCTAAACCATCCGGCCTCACCCCACCTTAACCCCATCCGCCTAGGCTCATTGTTTGGGAAAAGGGGATCGGCCTGTCCATGCTCGTCGAACGCGAAACCTCCATTGGAGAACCGACTTTGCTGGAGCGCCGCAGGGCGGAGCAGAACGACAAGCGGATTCTGGGCAATGTCGTGCAATGCGATGGCGCGCGCGCCACCATCAGCGCCTATGCCGACGATATCGAAGGCACGGTCACCGGCCTATGGAGCGTCGGCAAGATGATCTCGATCAATCTCGGTACATCACGAACCGTCGGACTGGTCTACGAAATCGGCAAGTCGGATCGTGCCTGGAGCAGCGAGGGCCAGAATCCGATCGAGGTCAGCATCGAATTGATTGGCGAGGTGCGCGACGGCGCCGAACCCGGCGCCAAGCCGATGTTCGACCGCGGCATCACGACCTATCCGCATATCGGCGCCATTGCCCATCGTATCCGCAGCCGCGACCTGCAGGCCGTCTACGATCTCGCCGGGCGTCACTCGATCACCATCGGTACGCTGTCGCAGGACGAGGTTATCGACGCCAATATTGCCATCGACGATACGCTGGCGCGCCATTTCGCCATTGTCGGCACCACCGGGGTCGGCAAATCGACCGCCGTCTCGCTGCTCTTGCGCAAGTCGATTGCCGCCCGGCCCGACCTGCGCGTGCTGATCCTCGATCCACACAACGAGTTCGCCGCGTCCTTGCCCGAATATTGCTTCAGGGTCGATTCGACGACGCTCGACCTGCCCTTCTGGATGTTCAAACTCGAGGAATTCGCCGAGGTGCTGTTTCGCGGCCGCGAGACGGTGCCGGAAGAGGTCGACGCCTTGCGCGATCTCATTCCCGCGGCCAAGAACCTCTATCGCAATCCGAACACCGGCCACTACCTGCGGCGCAGCACCGACGCGCTGACCGCCGACGCGCCGGTACCCTATCGCATTGCCGACCTCATCAAGCTGGTCGACGAACGCATGGGATTGCTGGAAAGCAAGAACGATCGTCCAACCCTCAGGTCACTGAAGACACGTATCGAATCGGCGGCATCCGATCCGCGCTACCGTTTCATGTTCAACTCGCGCCTGATCGAGGACACCATTCACGAGACGATCGGCAACATTTTCCGCGTGCCGCATCACGGCCGCCCGGTGACCTGCTTCGAAATGGCCGGTATGCCGTCCGAGGTGGTCAATTCCGTATGCTCGGTGCTGGCGCGGCTGGCGTTCGACCTGGCGTTGTGGAGCGAAGGCCGCTTGCGGCTGCTCTTCCTGTGCGAGGAAGCGCATCGCTATATGCCGGCCGATCCCCGCCTCGGTTTCGCGCCGACCCGGCACGCGCTGTCGCGCATCGCCAAGGAAGGCCGCAAATATGGCTGTTATCTCGGTGTCGTCACCCAGCGCCCGGGCGAGCTTGATCCGACCATCCTGTCGCAGTGCTCGACGTTCTTCGCCATGCGGCTCGCCAATGAGCAGGACCAGGCGATCATCCGCTCGGCGATCGCCGATTCCTCGGCTTCGACGCTGGCGTTCCTCTCCTCCATGGGCCAGCGCGAGGCCATCGCCTTCGGAGAAGGCGTGGCGACGACGATGCGGATGAAGTTCGAAAAACTCTCCGAGGATTTGATCCCCGGCACGGCCAAGCGCGAGGACGCCTTGCCCTCCGAAACCGGCAACGATGTCGACCTCGTTGCGATCGTCGAACGGCTGCGCAACGTGCCTAGACCACAACAGGCAATGCCGTTCGCGGAAGTCATTGATCCGGGCCGGCAGGCCGGCGATTCCGACTATCGCAAACCGCCGGCCGTACGTACCCAGCGGGACGAGGATTTCGACTTGCGCTACGGCCTCAAGCCGGCGACCTTCGGCCTGCGTCCCCAGAACGATTGAGCCGAGCGACGTTTAGGCAGACCTCATCGGTGCGTCGGCAACCATCAAAGCTGAACTTCGATGGCTGCCTTGTCTATAACGGACCATACCTGGCGAATTTTCCCTCTCTGAAACTCATAGAATACGTTCTCGGTAAACCAAATTCTCTTCCCGCTTACATCGAGCCCAAGGAACGTTCCCCTTGGGGTGCAGTTGAAGCTTAGCCGGCTCGCTATATAAGGCGGATCGGCAACCAATAGCCGAATGTCGAAGTAAAGGTCCGGAATTTCATCGAAGTCTCTCTCCAACATTTCGAGGTACCCGGATAATCCAAGCGGCCGACCGTTGTGGATCGCTTCATCATGAACAAACTGCCCCAGATTTGGCCAATCCTGCTTGTTCAGACATGCAATATAGCCTCGGTAAAGATCGGAGAGGTCGGATTTGATCACGGCAACACCTCTATCTCCCACAAGCCTTGCAAGGCGCCGTCTCAGCTTATTTGGCGACGTCGGTCTGCGAGCACCGGAAGCACAGAAAACGGCACTAGACGGCCAGCATCACGAATTTAATGACGGGATTCAGGCGCAGACGCGGTTGCGGCCTTGCCTCTTTGCCTCATAGAGCTGGCGGTCGGCGCGGCGATAGAACTCCTCGGCGGTTTCCTTGCGGTCCCAGACGGCAAGCCCGACGCTGGTGGTGATTTTCAGTCGGACATTGCCTGTCAGCACCGACATGCTGGCGATCGCCTTGCGGATGCGCTCGGCGAATTTGGATAGCAGCTCGGCGTCCATATTGGGCGTGACCACCGCGAACTCCTCGCCGCCCAGGCGCGCCACCACGTCGTGATAGCGTGTCATGTCCTTGAGACAGTTGGCGACGGCCCGCAACACCTCGTCGCCGACATCGTGGCCGTGGCTGTCGTTGACCTGCTTGAAGTGGTCGAGATCGAGGATCATCAGCCCGACTGGTTTTTCGATGCGGCGAAACTCCTCGAGATATTCTTTCAGCGCATCGTCGAAATAGCGCCGATTCTGCATGCCGGTGAGGCTGTCGGTCAGCGCCGCATGCTCCAGCGTCTCCGAGCGCGCACTGAGTGAAACTGTCATCGCGCGCAGCTTGCCTTCTTCCGTCGCCTGCTTTCGGATCAGCGGATAGATGAAGAAAATGCCGAAGAACAGCGCAGTCGCCAGCAGCACGCCGATCGCAAACAGCAGCTTGTTGAGATAGACGATTTCATCGAGTTCCGAAGGCGTATTGCTAATGTCGGCCGCCAGGGTTTGCAGGAGTCCATAGGCGTAAAGCGTCACCAGGCCGGCGGCCAGGATCACAAAAATAAAGACGAAAAACGCTGATTCCGCCTTGTGGAAATGCATCTGCTCCCCGTTGAAAAGTTCCTATCGATCTTATGGCATGCGGGAGCTTACGGACAGTTAACCTGGACAACTTCAACGCGAAATGTCCCTTCGATGTCGACTTTTCAGGTTGCGCTCGAAGGAGGGGGTGAGATCACCCAGTTGATCCCCTCACCGGGACGCAACCTGTGCCATTCCGGACCCAATTGGTGCCTGAACCAGGTCGCCTGCCGCTTTGCATATTGCCGCGTCGCGATCTTCGCACGCTCGATAGCCTCGGGAAAACTGATGGCGCCGGCCAGCGCGGCCTGAAGCTCGCGAACACCGATCGCCTTCATCGCCGGCAGGTCGGGATCGAGGCCGAGCGCCGAAAGCTGCTTCACCTCGTCCAATGCCCCTTTGTCCAGCATGCGGTCGAAGCGGGCATCGATCCGCTCCACCAGCGCCGCCCGCTCCGGCTCGATGACGAAAAAGCGCGCGCTGCTCCTGTCGATCAACGGCTGGCCACGCGCGGCCTGCCAGTCCAGGATGGAGCGGCCCGACGCGTCGAGCACCTCCAGCGCCCGCACGATGCGCTGGCCATCCGTCGGCCTCAGCATCATGCCGGCCGCAGAATCCTCGCGCAACAGGATGCGGTGCAATCTCACAGCGCCCTGTTCTTGCAGCTCGTAGCGCCAGCGCTCGCGGATCGACTGCGGAATGTCGGGCATCTCCGAAATACCTTCCGTGAGCGCCCGGAAATAAAGCCCGGTACCGCCGACGAAAATCACTTGCCGCGCCGAAAGCGTGCCGTCGTCGATCAGCTTCATGACATCACGCAGCCAGGCGCCGGTGGAATAGGCGGTGGACGGATCGACGTGTCCATAAAGAAAGTGAGGGACGCGGGCGAGTTCGGCAGCACCCGGCCGCGCCGTCAGCACGTCGAGCACCGAATAGCCTTGCATGGAATCGGTGCTGACGATGACACCGCCATTGCGCTCGGCGAGGTCGAGTGCGAGCGCCGACTTGCCGCTGGCGGTCGGCCCGGCTATCAGGATCGCGTTCTTCACGCGGCCTTCGCCCGCCTGTCCGCTGGAATTTTCGATGCTGATCGCCACGCTTCTATCCCATCCCGCCGGCCGCGCATTGACGCCGACGCTAGCGAATATGGCGTCTGGGTCTGTCGGCGCAAGCGCTGTTCGCTGGCTGGCCGAAGGCATCGCCTGCGAGCTCGATTTGCCAGAGACCGCCGAAGCTTCCGAAATAACGGCCCGCCTGCATGCCGCGCTTGCTTCCGAACCCATCGACGTGGCCGTCCAACCGGCTGAGAACAGGCGCAAGAAGGTCCTGATCGCCGACATGGATTCGACGATGATCGAGCAGGAATGCATCGACGAGCTTGCCGACGAGATCGGCGTCAAGGATCGCGTCGCCGCCATCACGGCGCGATCGATGAACGGTGAGATCGCATTCGAGCCGGCCTTGCGCGAGCGCGTGGCGCTGCTTAAGGGTCTCGATGCCGCAATCATCGACCGCATCATCGACAATCGCCTGACGCTTGCCTCCGGCGGTCGCACGCTCGTCCAGACAATGGCGGCCAACGGCGCGTGGACGGCGCTGATTTCCGGTGGTTTCGACATCTTCACCACCCGCATCGCAGCATTGCTCGGTTTTCACGAAAATCGCGCCAATCGGCTGATCGAGCAGGATCGCCGCTTCACCGGCTTGGTCGCCGAGCCAATCCTCGGCCGCGCCGCCAAGGCCGAAGCCCTTATCGAGATTTCCGCCCGCCTCGGCCTGACGCCTGCCGATGCCATTGCCGTGGGTGACGGCGCCAACGATCTCGACATGATCCGTCTTGCCGGCATCGGCGTCGCCTTGCACGCCAAGCCGGCCGTGGCAGCCGAGGCAAAGATCCGCATCGACCACGGCGACCTCACCGCCTTGCTTTATCTGCAGGGTTATCGCCGGGAGGAATTTGTCGAGTGACGCCGATCCGCACCGAACGCCTGATCCTGCGCAACTGGGAAGATCGTGACCGCGAGCTCTTCCATCGCATCAATTCCGACGAGCGCGTCATGGAATTCTTTCCGTTTCGGCGCGACCGTGCCCAGTCGGATGCCAAGATGGAGGAGTTGCGCGCCGCTATCGATCGCAACGGCTTCGGCTTCGCGGCCGCTGAGATCACAGCCACAGGTGAATGCATCGGCTTCGTCGGCATAACCCGAACCGATCATTTGCCATTCTTGCCGCCCGGCACGATCGAGATCGGCTGGCGGCTGGCACCCGAATTCTGGGGCCGCGGCTATGTCACCGAAGCAGCCGATGCCTGGCTCACCTATGGCTTTGAAAGACTTGGCCTCGACGAAATCGTGTCCTTCGCAGTCAAGGATAACAGCCGGTCCACTGCCGTCATGGAGCGCCTGAACATGATCGCCGACCCGGCCTCCGATTTCGACCATCCCGGCGTTCCGGACAGCCACACCGCACTCAGGCGACATGTCTTCTACAGGCTGTCACGCACAGACTGGCAAGCAAGAACGCTAGCCGCCCTTTTTCTTTTCAAGATCAGAGTGTTACAGGCTCTTCCGGACTCAATCCATCCGGATTGTCACAAACCTCAGCTCGCCGGTCTTCGACGCCAGCATCAAAAGCGCGTTCTTGCGCCCTTGCTCCTTCAGCGCGCCGATCCGGTCCATGACGTCCTTGGGCGTGGCGACCGATTCCTGCGCGATCTCGGTGATCACCTCGCCCGGCTGGATGCCGCGTTCGGCAGCGGCTGAATCCTTGGTGACGTCGGTCACGACGACGCCGGAGACGTCGGCGGCGATGCCGAATTTCGTGCGCGTCTCGTCGTTGAGCTCGCCGATCGTCATGCCAAGCACGGCAGCCGTCGAAACGGCAGGCGCCTTGTCGGCATCGTCCTGGTCGGTGTTGCCGTTTTCACCGCCGCTGGCAAGCTTTTCGCCGTCCTCGAGTCGGCCGAGCGTCACCTTCACGGTCTGCTCGACCCCCTTGCGCACGATGATCACGTCGACCGCCTTGCCGACCGGGCTTTCCGCCACGACGCGCGGCAGGTCGCGCATTTCATGGATGTCCTTGCCGTCGAACTTGATGATGACGTCGCCGGCCTGGATGGTGCCGTTGTCGACCGGTCCGCCCTTGATGACGCCGGCGACCAGCGCGCCCTTGGCGGTCGCCATGCCCAGGCTTTCGGCAATGTCGTCGGTCACCGGCTGGATGCGCACACCGAGCCAGCCGCGCCGCGTCTCGCCGAACTGGCGAAGCTGGTCGACGACGCCCGAGGCGAGCTGCGACGGAATGGAGAAGCCGATGCCGATCGAGCCTCCCGACGGCGAGATGATTGCCGTGTTGATGCCGATGACCTCGCCGCTGCTGTTGAACAGCGGTCCGCCGGAATTGCCGCGGTTGATCGCGGCATCGGTCTGGATGAAGTCGTCATACGGGCCGGAATTGATGTCGCGATTGCGCGCCGAGACGATGCCGACCGTCACCGTGCCGCCGAGACCGAACGGATTGCCGATCGCCATCACCCAGTCGCCGACACGCATCGTATTGGAATCGCCGAACTTCACCGCTGTCAGCTTGTGCCCTTTCGGATCGACCTTCAGCACCGCGACGTCGGTCTTGGTGTCGGTGCCGACCAGCGTCGCCTTGAGCGTCACCCCGTCGGAGAAATTCACCTCGATGTCGTCGGCATCGGCAATGACGTGGTTGTTGGTCACCACGATGCCCTGCTCGGCGTCGACCACGAAGCCGGAGCCCAGCGACTGCACCTTTTGCCCGCCGCCGCCCTTGTCGCCGCCGCGGTTCTTGAAGAAATCGTCGAAGAAGTCCTGGAAGGGTGAGCCTTCTGGAAGCTGCGGCATCGGCACGGCGCCCGGACCCTCCGTGCCCTTCACCGTCTGCGAAGTCGAGATGTTGACCACCGCGCCGAGCAGGCCGGCGGCGAGATCGGCAACCGAGGGTGGCCCGTCGGCTGCCACTGTCGGCGTCACGAACGACGGAACGGCAACGGCGCCGACCAGAAGCGCAGCGGCCCCGGCGATGAACGTCCGCCTCGCTGCACGCAGAAGGGTGGTGGATGTCATCGAAAGGCCTCCGGGTGTTCTAAAAAAGCGCTTCGGCAAAAACGCCGCGTCGCGTCATGTTGGCAAGAAATAAGGCACGTTTGCGGCTACGGCTACCGCCAGAGGATAAATCCTCCATTACGCCGGCTTCCCCTGCACCGGCCCTACTGGCCGGTGCCTGGCTGTGCCGCTGGCGCGGCGGGAGCGGGCGGCGCTGGCGGTGGTGCCGCCGGTGCCGCGAGCGTTTCCTTGCTGTTCGGGTCGCGGAAAAAGCGGAAGAACTCGGAATTCGGCGACAGCACCATCGTCGTTCCGGTGCTGTTCAGCGCCGTGCCATAGGCATTCATCGATCGATAGAAATCGAAGAAGGCCGGATCGCGCTGATAGGCCCCGGCAAACGTCGCGCTGCGCTGGGCTTCACCTTCACCACGCAGGATTTCAGACTCTTTTTGCGCTTCGGCGACGATTTCCACCACTTCACGGTCGGCGCGGGCCCTGATCCGCTGCGCTGCCTCATTGCCTCGCGCCCTCAGCCGCTCGGCTTCGGCGAGACGTTCGGCCTTCATGCGGTCGAAGGTCTGCTGCGAGACCTCAGCCGTGAGATCGGTGCGGCGGATGCGGACATCCTCGATCTGCAGGCCAAGCGAGGTGGCGTCGGGCCTCAGTTGATCGCGTACCTCGCGCATCATCACGGCGCGCTCTTCCGAGAGTGCCGCCTCGAAGTCGCGCAGGCCGTAGACGCGGCGCAAGGCGGCGTCGAGACGCGTCCTCAGCCGGGCCTCGGCCAGTTCGATCTGGCCGGAGACCGCGGCGCGAAACACGCGCGGATCCGAGATACGATAGGCGATAAAGGCATCGACCTCATAGAACTTGCCGCCCGAAACCTGGACGCGGATGTTATCGAGGTCGAAGCGCAGGACCCTGTTTTCGATCAGCTGCACGGTGTCGGCATCGAAGAAGGAGAACGGCGCCTTGAAATAGATGCCTGGCTGGTTCTTGACGTCGACGATTTCGCCGAACCTGAGCACCAGCGCCTGCTGGCGCGCATTGACGACGAAGACAGACGAATAGAGCAGGAACAGGATGACCGCGGCGATGACCGCAATGACGGGAAGACGGTTGGCCATCACTGGTTTCCTCCGGCGGCCGGTGCCGGCGCCTTCTGCTGCAATGCGGGCAGCGGCAGGTAGGGAACGACCCCTTGCCCATTGCCTTGCTCGACGATGACCTTGCTCGAATCCTTCAGCACCCTCTCCATTGTTTCCAGGTAAAGCCGCTTGCGCGTCACCTCCGGCGCCTTTGCATATTCGTCATAGACCGAGATGAAGCGCTGCGCCTCGCCTTCGGCCTCCTGCACGACCCGGTTCTTGTAGGCGGCCGCGTCTTCGCGGATCTGCGCGGCAGCGCCGCGCGCCTGGCCGAGCTTCTGGTTGGAATACTGATTGGCCTGCTCGACGAACTTGTCCTCGTCCTGTTCGGCCCGCTGCACCTCGTCGAACGCGTCCGCCACCTCGCGCGGCGGCGCGGCATCCTCGATCGAAATGGCGTTGACGTTGAGGCCGGCCTTGTAGCCGTCCAGCGTCGTCTGGATGATCTCACGCACCGACGCCGCAATTCCTTGCCGGTCGTCGCGGAAAATGTCCTGCGCCGGACGCCGGCCGACCGCTTCACGCATCGCGCTTTCGGCGACCTGCTGCAGCATGCCGCCGGGGTCGGACACGTCGAACAGATAGGCCTTCGGGTCGGAAACCTGATAGGCCACAGAGAATTGCACGTTGACGATGTTCTGATCGCCGGAAAGCATCAGACCATTGCCGCTGGTGCTGCCGCCACCGATGCTGACAAGCTGCTCGGCGATGTTGGCGGTCTCGACCGTTTCAATGGGCCACCAATGGAAATGCAGGCCAGGCTGCGAGAGTTCCGCCTTCGGCTTGCCGAACCTGAGCTCCACCGCAACTTCGTCGGGCTGCACGGTGTAGACCGCCTTGAACGCCCACAGCACCACCAGCGCCGCAGCAATCAGCCCGAACACCGCCGGGCTCGCGCCACCGCCGCCCGGCAGTGCGCGCCGCAACCTGTCCTGCCCACGCCGGATGATATCCTCGAGATCAGGAGGCGAGCCCTGCGGGCCGCTGGGTCCCTTGGGTCCCTGTCCCCAAGGTCCCTGATTGTTGCCGCCGCCCCACGGGCCGCCGCCGCCGCTCTTGTCGTTCCAGGGCATGAATGTCCTTTCGCTTGGAATTCCCTCAAGCGCCGGCTCACCGGCGCAAAATCCAATATTATTCTTCTATAGGGATGCAACGGCACGCTTTCAACGCGATCGGCTGCCGTCACAGTCCGCCTTTGGGTCCATTTAGACCTGTCGCGACGCTTTGTCGTCTTCAATTCACATCGCGGCGCCGCTCGTAAACCGAATAGCGTGTCGCATGGCTGTCCTTCTCACCGGCCTCAACCTCCTGTGAGTGGACTATCCGCCATAGTGCCGGGTCGATCGGCGGGAAATGGGCGTCGCCGTCGACCGCGGCCAGCACATGGGTGACGTGCAGCCGATCGGCCAGCGGCAGCGCCTGAGCATAGATCTCGCCGCCGCCGATGACGCAGATCTCGTCGGCGCCTGCCATGCAGCGCCCGCGCACCGTCGCCAGCGCGATTGCGTCCTCGATCGAGTGCGCGACTTCTACGCCCTCGGCGCGCCATGCCCTGTCCCGCGTCACCACGATGTTGAGCCTGCCCGGCAACGGCCGGCCGATGCCTTCATAGGTCTTGCGGCCCATGATGATAGGCTTGCCCATCGTATCGGCCTTGAACCGCTTGAGATCGGTGGAAAGCCGCCACGGCAACCCACCCTCGCGCCCGATCACGCCGTTCTCGGCGATGGCGACGTAGATCGCGAGGTCCATCAGCCGCCGTTCCCGCCATCGGATGGCTCCAGCAGCAATATGTCAATGTCGTGCTCGGGGTAGAAGTTCTGCGCCTTCATCTCGAACGTCGTCGGTCCGATCTTCCTGACGTTTTCGCCGCAAAACGAGACCAGGTTCTTCGGATCGCCCTTGTCGACGGTCAGCTTGAACGTGCCGATGTTTCCCGACGCCCAGTTGCCGCCCGTGGTCAGGATATAGGCGATGCGGTTCTCGAAATATTTGGGGTAGCCGTCGGGATCGTCCTTGGCTGCCTTGCGCACGGCATTCTCGAACGTGCCATCCATGCAGTAGCGGGTCTTGTAGGCGGCATACTGACCCTGGAATTGGCCGTCATAGAAGAAGCTGACCGAGGAGGTGCCGCCGACGCTCGGCTTGTAGCGATGCGAGACATGCACCGCCTTGTTGGCCGGAAAGGTCGAGCGCCACCAATAGGTCGAGCGCAATTGCCAGAACGGCGTATAGACGGTCTTCATGCCCGAACCGTCATCGGCAGTGTCTTCGATGATGATGCCGCGGTTGACCCAGTCGTCGGTGACCGCTTGCGGCAGCTTTGCCAGCGCTGCCTTGGCCGCATCGCCGAATGGATAGAAAGGCACGCCCTGCGCCTCCAGGTCGGCGCCAATGTCGATGGCGAGCGCGAACACCTTCTGCTCGAGCTGCGGCTTTGCCGGCACCCCGTCGATCGTCACTTCGAAGCCGAGGAAATTGTCGCTCTGCGCCTCGGGAATCGCCGGTATTTCTTCGGGGTCGCCTTCGATGTCGGGCATCGGAAAGGCGACGATCGCATCGACATCCTTGTCGGTGTTGTTGCGGAAGACGTAATCGACCGTCACCTTTTCCGGCGAGATGTACAGATCCTCGCTTTCCATCGCCACCGCATCGCTGCGCGACAGGATCAGCCCACCGGTGCCGAGTTCGGCGACCGAATCATTGGCGAGTGCGGGCGTAGCCGAGAGCGCCAAGGCTGCGGTCAGGACGTAACGGAACATGGAAACTCCCCCGGCGAAAATGCCAACATGACTCTAGCCGTTCAATGTGGCGTTTCAAAGCCTTTCGGCAAACGCGCCGGCGCGTGCCGGCTTGTCGTGTCGGTCTAGACACGCCGGTCTCGATCGGGCAGGAGTTCGCTCATGCGCAAGCTTCTTGTCATCGGCATCGGCGCCGGCAATCCGGAGCACATGACGGTCCAGGCCATCAACGGCCTCAATCGGGCCGACGTGCTGTTCATCCCCGACAAGGGCGCGAAGAAGAACGATCTCGCCGAATTGCGCCGCCAGATCTGCGACCGCTTCGTCATCAATCCGAACTCGCGCCGCGTTGAATTCGATGTGCCGGTGCGCGCCGAGCCGGCGCCTTCCTACCGCTCGACCGTCGACGACTGGCACGAGGCGATCGCCGCGATCTATGAAGGCCTGATTCGCGGCGAACTCCCCGAAGATGGCTGCGGCGCCTTCCTGATCTGGGGCGATCCTTCGCTCTACGACAGCGCGCTGCGTATCCTGGAGCGCGTGCGCCTCAGAGGCAATGTCGCGTTCGAACTGGAGGTCATCCCTGGCATTACCGCCATCCAGGCACTCGCAGCCAGTCACAAAATGGCATTGAACCGCATCGGCGACGCCATTTTGATCACCACCGGCCGCCGGCTCGTCGAGGAAGGTCTGCCCGAAAACGCCGGCAGCACCATCGTCATGCTGGACGGCAAATGCGCCTTCAACACGCTGGCCGACAAGGACGTTAGTGTCCACTGGGGCGCCTATCTCGGCACACCCGACGAGATCGTCGTCTCGGGCCGGATTGGCGACGTCGGCGACGAGATCGTCAGCATCCGTGAGGCGGCACGCCGGAAAAAAGGCTGGATCATGGACACCTATCTGCTGCGCAAGCCGGGCGAGCCTGAGGAGTGACAGGGATTGAGCGCGGCATGAATTCCGCCGAGTTCACGCAGCATCGATCTCGGCCTGCAGCGCCTCCATATGCGCCGCCGCTGCTGAAGACGCAGCCCGCTCGATGGCGCGGAAGCGGCTGACCACCGCAAGCCCGACCGACGTCAATTGGGCGCCACCGCCTTTCTTGCCGCCCGTCTGTGCCGCAACCAGCGGCTTGCCGAACACGCGGTTCATGTCCTCGACCAGATCCCAAGCGTGCTTGTAGGACATCTCCATGCCGCGCGCCGCGGCCGAAATCGAGCCGAAGGCAGCGATCTGTTCCAGAAGCTCGATCTTGCCCGGCCCGATGCGGCCATCTGGATCGAGATTTATCCGCAAGCTCAGCGACGGCATTTGCTCCTCCGCGGTCACGCCATTCTACAAGTTCTCCAGCGATACCGCTATTCCAACACGATATAGCGAATCATCGGCCGTTCACCCATCCGCCTCGGCGGGGAGGCCGGCGCCGGTATTTGCCCGGTCGAAGCTCACCGTCTTGACCACCGCGAAGACCTTTCGACCAAGCTGGAGCCCTAGCGTCTGCCGCGACTGTTCAGTGATGCGGGCAAGCACGGTTGCGCCATTGCAGTCGATGCCGATCTCGACCGTAGGCCCTTCGCCCGGCTTTATCGCCATGATCGCGCCCGGGAATATGTTGAGCGCGCTGAGGCCAACCGGCTGCTCGGTGGCGATCATCACGTCGCGGGCGCGGATGCGGACGCGCACCGGCGCACCGACCGGCGTTGCCAGAAGCGGCACACGGATCTCGCCCGCCGCCGAGCCAAGCACGGTCATGCCAAACGCCTCGTCGTGGCGCAGAACCGCGGTATCCAGCACGGCACCGCCCTCGCCGCGCTCTTCGGCCGGCAATAGATCCAGACGCTGCATGATCACTCCGGTTGGACCGGAAGCAGCGACCTTGCCCTGCATCAGTACCACGACGTCGCTCGCCAACCGCGCCACTTCGGCGATCGAGTGGCTGACATAGACGATCGGGATTTTCGTCTCGTCGCGCAGCCGCTCGATATAAGGCAAGATCTCGGCCTTGCGCGCCTCGTCGAGCGACGCCAGCGGCTCGTCCATCAGCAGCAATTTCGGACTGGCAAGCAGCGCCCTGCCGATTGCCACGCGCTGCTTCTCGCCACCGGAGAGTTTTGCCGGCCGCCGGTCGAGCAAATGGCCGATCCCGAGCAGTTCGACCACGCCATTGATATCCGCGTAGCGCTCAGCAGCCGGCGTGAACCAGCGGCCATAGCGCAGATTGCTCGCCACGCTCATATGCGGAAACAGCCGCGCGTCCTGGAACACCATGCCGATCCGCCGCTTGTGCTTCGGCATGAACAAGCCGGCATCGCTATCGACCAGCACACGGCCGTCGGCCGCGATACGGCCTTTGTCGGGGCGGATCAGCCCGGCAATCAGGTTGATCAGCGTCGTCTTTCCGGAGCCGGAAGGCCCGAACAGCGCAGTCAGCCGCCCGGCGCTTTCGAAGCGGGCATTGACGGCGAAATCGCCAAGCCGGTGGCTGATGTCGACCTGAACCGTCATTCGATGTCCATCCGCCGGCCGACGCGTCGCGCCAGCACTTCCGAGGCGACCAGTGCCGCCATCGAGATGACGATCGAGATCAGCGTCAGCCTGAGCGCACCGGCGTCGCCGCCGGGAACCTGCGTGAAAGTGTAGATCGCCGACGGCAGCGTCTGCGTCTCGTTCGGAATGTTGGAGACGAAGGTGATCGTCGCGCCGAATTCGCCCATCGCCTTGGCGAAGGAGAGGATCGCACCGGCGATCAGGCCGGGCAGGATCAGCGGCAGCGTGATCGTGCCGAACACCCATAATGGATTGGCGCCGAGCGTGCCGGCGGCCGCCTCGATTTTGCGGTCGACCGCTTCGATCGACAGCCGGATCGCCCGCACCATCAGCGGAAAACCCATCACGCCGCAGGCGAGCGCGGCGCCGGTCCAGCGAAAGGAAAAAACGATGCCGAAATGTTCGGCCAGGAAAGCTCCGGCCGGACCGCGCTTGCCGAAAGTCAAAAGCAGCAAATAGCCGGTCACCACCGGCGGGAGGATCAGCGGCAGATGCACCAGCCCGTTGAGCAGCGTCTTGCCCCAGAACTGGCCGCGGGCGAGCACAAGAGCGATCGCTACGCCCGGCGGCAGGCTGGCAATCATCGCCACGGTCGCCACCTTGATGGACAGTCGGACCGCATTCCATTCGTCGGGAGCGAGATCCAGCAGCCAGCTCATGCTCAGGGCCGTTCGTCAGTTGCTCGGCGCAAGCACGGTAAAACCTTGCGCCTTGAAGAGTTCGCCAGCCTTGGCGGATTGCAGGCATTTCAGGAATGCCGGGGTATCCTTGCCCTTCGAATCCGCAAGCTGGGCAACCGGATAGATGATCGGCGGATGTGTATTGTCGGGGAAAGTGCCGACCACCTTCACGCCAGGCTCGGCATGCGCGTCGGTGGCATAGACGATGCCGAGTGCTGCCTCGCCGGTCGACACCAGCTTTAGGGCGGCGCGCACATTCTCGGCCTGCGCCACGTTGCCTTCGACGGAAGACCAGACACCGAGCGATTCGAGCGCCGCCTTGCCGTATTTGCCTGCCGGCACCGCCTTGAAATCGCCCATGGCAAGTTTGCCGTCACCCACGAGCCCGGCAAGATCGAAACCCTTTTCAATCCTGGTTTCAACCTTGGAATCCTGCGGCGCGATCAGCACGATCTGGTTGCCGAGCAATTTCACTTCGGTGTCGGGCTTGGTCAGCTCCTTGTCGGAAAGATATTTCATCCAGTCGAGATCGGCCGAGATGAACACGTCCGCCGGCGCGCCGCTTTCAATCTGCTTGGCCAGCGCCGAGCTCGCCGCGTAGGAAATGGTTGCCGCCTCGCCGACACTGGCCTCGCAGGCCTTGTTGACGGCATCGAGCCCGTCCTTCAGGCTCGCCGCGGCAAACACGACCACCTTGTCATCGGCATGGGCCGCCGGCACCGCGGCCATCAGCATGGCAGCGAGACCCGCGATGGCAATCGTCGTCGAACCTTTGCGCGCCAGCATGAACTCTCCTCGTCTCGGATCGCCCGAAGCCGTCCATCGATATATCCATGTGAACATAACAAGGAAAGGCTCTTTACCAGGCGACGGCATTCTGAGCTGCGGTTTTCTCCGCCTGCGATAACCTCCTTTAGATACAGCGGTATCGAGGTCGAAGAAAATATCGCATGGAATCTGTTGCGCGCACCACAGACGTCGGTCGATCAAGATGGATGCTGACAACGTCCGAGGGCGTAGCCGCAGTAGGCAATTTCGATATGCACAGTCAGGTAGGGTGCTAAACCGCGATCGGCGCCTTGATCGTCGCGTCGGCGAAATAGTTGTCGAGCCGGAAATCCTCGAAGCCGAAGGCAAAGAGATCCTTCACCTCGGGATTGATCCATAGCGTCGGCAACGCCTTGGGCGTACGCCGCAATTGTTCGCGCGCCTGCTCGAAATGGTTCGAGTAAAGATGCGCGTCGCCGAGCGTGTGGATGAAATCGCCGGGTTTCAATCCGGTCACCTGCGCCACCATCAGCGTCAGCAACGCATAGGAAGCGATGTTGAAGGGCACACCGAGAAAGATGTCGGCGGAGCGCTGATAGAGCTGGCAGGAAAGCTTGCCTTCCGAAACATAGAACTGGAATAGGCAGTGGCAGGGCGGCAACGCCATGGCCTCTACCTCGGCAGGGTTCCACGCCGAAACGATCAGCCGCCGCGAGTTAGGATTTTTGCGTATCTCCTTCAGAAGATTCGCAATCTGGTCGATGGCGCCGCCATGGCCGTCCGGCCACGAACGCCATTGCTTGCCATAGACCGGGCCGAGATCGCCATTCTCGTCGGCCCACTCATCCCAGATCGAGACGCCGTGATCGTTGAGATATTTGATGTTGGTGTCGCCGGCCAGGAACCACAAAAGCTCATGGATGATCGACTTGAGGTGCAGCTTCTTGGTGGTGGTGACCGGAAAGCCGCGGGCCAGGTCGAAGCGCATCTGGTAGCCGAATATCGAGCGTGTTCCGGTGCCGGTACGGTCGCCGCGATCTGCGCCGTTTTCCAGCACATGCTTCAGAAGGTCGAGATACTGGCGCATCGGCTCCGGTCCGATTCGGGTTGTCAGCCATCATAGCCGAATGACCGTCGGCCGAACACAGCAAAGCGAGACAATTCCAGCAGAAGCCTCGCCAGCATCAGCGGCGAGTTTGTTCAGAGCGAGCCGAGCATGCCCAGATCCTTGGCGACAAGATAATAGAACGTCACCCGGCTCTTGCTGTTGTCGGCCGCCATCGCCTTGCAGGTCTTTTCGATAGCCGCATCCGCCTTGGCGCCGTCGGTGACACCGAGCTTGCCAGCGACCCAGCTGTTCCTGACGCGCTTCAGTTCCTCCGGGTCGGTGCAGGACACCAGCGAGGAATCGCGGTTCCTGAGCGCGATGCCCAGATGCTTGACGATCTTGGCGACCGCGTCGGCATCCGCCGCCGCATCATATTTTTTTACGTCTGCGAGATAATCGGCCATCGAATTTCCCCTCGTCGGCGCCACGGGATCCGGTCGATGAGGATTGTGGCGCGCTGCCGCAACTGTGCGCTGGGTCTCCTCACCGCCACAAAGCTTCGGTTGAGACCGGCTGCAAGTCAACCCCGTGATGATCCACTTTGACACGGACGAAAGTGGCATTCCGGCCTTTCATTTTCCACCGCCAGTCCCTATATTCGCCTCGTCGGCTCGACCGACTATGGTGATAAACAGGCGATGAAATAAGCCGTTCGGACCCGGGGGCGGTACCCGGCGCCTCCACCAAAAACCGCTGCTCAAGAGCGGCTTTTGCTGGGGGCGAAATAGGATCGACGAAGGTGTAAAGATCGTACTTTTGCCCGGCATTGTACCACCGTTATCGGGCTAAACTTATAGTTGCCAACGACAACTATGCGGAAGCACGTCTCGCCGCGTAAGCGGTGCGATAGCTTCAATTCAAGCCCTAGTGGTTCGCACTTCTAGGCGGGGTTCGGAGGTACCTGGCAACAGAAACCTCCATTTCTTCTTTTTTGATATGTGCAGCTGCAGGCCTCGCCGGCTGGGCTTTTTATGCGCCCTGATACGCTCAAGACGCCGCGGCGTTTATACCAGCCCCTGGCTGACCGCGTCGATCGCACCGGCGAATGTTTCACCAGTAGCCTCATCGGGCAACAGCATCTCATTGTGCCCTCTGCCCGTCCGGATCATCGGAAAACAATTGGCGAGCTTGGCAACACGACAGTCGAGGAGCACCGGCCGGTCCACGTCGATCATTTCCTGTATCGCATCGTCAAGGTCGGCTGGTTTGTCACAGCGCAGGCCGACCGCTCCGAACGCCTCGGCCAATTTGACAAAATCGGGCAAGGCCTCGGAATAGGAATGCGCGAGGCGGTTGCCATGAAGGATTTGCTGCCACTGGCGAACCATGCCCATATATCCGTTGTTCAGGATGAATATCTTGATCGGCGCGTCGTACTGGACTGCCGTCGACAGCTCTTTCATGGTCATCTGAACCGACGCGTCGCCGGCGATATCGATGACGAGGCTGTCCGGATGAGCGATCTGCACGCCGAGCGCCGCCGGCAGGCCGTAACCCATCGTCCCCAGGCCGCCCGAACTCATCCAGCGGTTCGGCTTTTCGAAGCCGTAGAATTGGGCCGCCCACATCTGATGCTGGCCGACTTCAGTGGTGATGTATGTGTCGCGATCCTTCGTCAGCTCGTAAAGGCGCTGCACCGCATATTGCGGCATGATCACGTCGTTGTTCATCTCATAGGAGAACGAATTGCATGCGCGCCAGGCGGCGATCTTTCTCCACCAGTCCTGAAGGCGGCTTCCATCCGGTTTCTGAGATAATGCGCGCCATAGACGAACCATGTCACCCAGAACATTGCCGACATCGCCTTGTATGCCGATATCGGCGTGGACGTTCTTGTTGATCGAGGACGGATCTATATCGATATGTATCTGCCTGGAGTTGGGCGAAAAAGCATCCACACGCGAGGTCACGCGGTCATCGAAGCGCGCGCCGATACAGATCATGACGTCGCAATCGTGCATCGCCATGTTCGCCTCATAGGAACCATGCAGACCGACCATCTTGAGCCAGTTCTTGCCGGAGGCGGGGTAAGCTCCAAGGCCCATAAGCGTCGAGGTGACCGGAAAGTCGCTCAGTTGAACCAGCTCCCGGAGCAATGTCGATGCTTTCGGGCCGGAATTGACGATGCCGCCGCCGGCATAAATAACGGGACGGCTGGCATTGGCCATCAGCGCTATCGCCTGGCCGATCTTGTTGATGTCGCCCTGCAGCTTCGGTTGATAATTTTTCAGCGCAGCAACGTCCGAACGCGGCGTGTACATGCCGGACGCAAACAGAACGTCCTTTGGCATGTCGACGAGAACAGGCCCCGGTCGCCCCGACTGGGCGATGTGGAACGCCCTATGGATCGCTGACGCTAAGTCATCGACGTCTTTGACCAAAGAGTTGTGCTTGGTGCAGGATCGCGTGATGCCGATCGTGTCACATTCCTGAAAGGCATCGGAGCCGATCAATGTTGTCGGCACTTGTCCGGACAGACAGACGATCGGCACTGAATCCATCAGTGCGTCCTGCAGGGGCGTCACGGCATTCGTCGTGCCTGGGCCTGACGTGACCAGCATCACGCCGACCTTGCCCGTGGACCGGGCATAACCCTCGGCGGCATGGCCGGCGCCCTGTTCGTGGCGCACAAGGATATGCTTGAGATCGTCCTGCTGGAATATCTCGTCATAGATCGGCAAAATAGCCGCGCCGGGATAGCCGAAAATATGCTCCACACCATTGTCTTTGAGTGCGCGGAGAACGATCTCCGCTCCTGTCATGCGGTTGCTCGTATCCTGAATGGAATTATCGCTTGTCATGGTTCTGTCCCGTAGCGTGATGAGGATGGGTTGACGGGGCATCGCCGAAATCGGGCGTAAGAAGAATTTCGGGCATAAAAAAAGGCCCCGTCAGGAGCCTGTTTGTCGCGCACGGGTGGCTGTCGCCGGATGGTTACACCATCCTGCCCATGCGCTTTCCTACCACTGCAAGAACCATAGCGATCTTCATGATCATCGCTGCTAACACAGAAAATCGCGCATCGTCAACGTCTCAGGCTAAGGCGTCTCAGGCCAAGGCGAAAACCCAAGGGCTTCCCTTCATCGGAATTTCCGATGGCAGCATTCGTATCTTCCCGTTTCCCTTCTCCCCTGCCTTTGTCGAACAAGGCTTCAGTTTCTCGCCGCGTGTCGGTCACGCCCCGCGAGCTACCTGATGGAGAAAAGATGAACCAGGAAACCACACCAACACCCGAACGCATCCTGATCGTTGGCGGCAGTTCCGGCATGGGACTGTCGCTTGCCGAACAGCAGCTTGCTGCCGGCGCCGAGGTTACGATCGTCGGCCGCTCCGAGGACCGGTTGTCGGCCGCACGGCAGCACTTGCCTCACCCGGAAAGGCTGAGGACGATCGCAGCCGACGTCACAAGCGAGGACGAGGTCCAGCGCCTGTTCGAGGACGTCGGTACGCTCGACCACATCGTCTCGACCGCCGCAGACATCATCGGCGTCTATGTGTTGCTTCCCGAGATGGACGTCTCGATAGCGCGGAAAGTGATGGATTCCAAAGTCGTCGCGCCGCTTCTTCTCGCCAAACACGGCGCGCCTCATCTGACGCCCAGGGGGTCGATCACGCTGACCTCGGGCATCGCCGCCTATCGTCCGGCGGCGAAAGGCTCGGTGGTGGCAGCCGTTAATGGGGCCCTTGGCTCACTCGCCTACGCGCTTGCCGTCGAACTGGCGCCGATCCGCGTCAATGTCGTCTCGCCGGGCTGGGTCGACACGCCGATTTGGGATGCCGTCGTCGGCAGCGGAAAGACGGCTGCGCTGGACGCCATGGCAAAGCGTCTGCTCGTCGGCCGGATCGGCCGGGCAGCCGACGTTGCCCAAGCTATCACGTCCCTGATGCATAACGGCTTCATCACCGGAACCGTGCTTCATGTCGATGGTGGCCAGCGATTGGTCTAGTGATGGCCAGACCTCGCGAACCATTGCGAGGAACAGTTGCAAGACCGGCGCTTGAATGCGCCGGTGGCGCCATACCATGGTGACCGGCGTCACCGGGCTGCTTCCGACCCAAGGCAGCACGACGATATTGGCGTCAGCCGCAGAACCCACGAGACGCGGGACCAGCGCGCATCCAAGACCGGCTGCAACAAGGCCCCGTATCGCGCCCATGCTGGCGAACTCGCCGACCAGTTTTGGACGGTCAGGCAACGTTGCGGCAAACGTTTCGTCGAACATCCGCCTGTAGACGCAACCGGGCTGGGTGACGAGGAAGGCCTCGTCAGCCAGATCGTCGGGCGTTATGGCAGAATATCCGGCCAACCGGTGATTTGCCGGCATTATGATGACGAGCTCTTCTTCTGCCACCTGCTCGCTTCGCAGCTCCGGCGCCGCCGCCGGGGCGGCCCCGAAATGCAAAGACACGTCCAGCGCCCCGCTGGCCACGCCGGCACGCAACCGGCTGCTATCGCCCGCCTGGAGGTTCAGTTCCACGTCTGGATAGCGCCGGTGGAATTCGCTCAGCAAGGCTAGCAAGCGCGTAACGCAAAGCGTCTCCAGGCCGCCGACCGTCAGGCGACCGGCAACCGTACCGCTCGCGTCGGCGACAGCGGAACGGGCTTCGTCCGCAAGGTCGAGGAGATCGTTTGCGTAGTCCAGCAGGCGCTGTCCTGCCGCCGTCAGCTTCAAGCCACGCCGTGACCTGTCGAACAGCGACGTGCCCAGATCGGCTTCCAGCGCCTGGATCTGTTCGGTCACGCTCGATTGGGCAAGATGAACCCGCTCGGAGGCGCGCGTGATGTTCAAGGTGGTGGCGACCGCCACGAAGGTCTTGAGATGTCTAAGCTGCATGTCTTGAACCCGTCATATAGGCAAAGGCTGCTTTGAACCGGGACCGCAAACGTGAAAAGGCCGGGAACATCGCCCGGCCTTTTTTGTCTCGCTAGGAGAAGCTTACTCCGCCGGCGCTTCCGCAGCTTCGCGGCTGCGGCCGAGCGTTACCTTGGCCAGCGTGAAGGAGATCGCCGCGCAGAGCGTGATGCCCGCCACCATTGGCAGCGGCGTGCCGTCAAAGAACACGCCGGCGACACCCATGGCGACCGCCCCGATGGCGAAGTGCAGCGTGCCCATCAGCGCCGACGCCGTGCCGGCGATCTCACCATGCTCTTCCATGGCCAGCACCGACGTAGTCGGGATAACCAGGCCGAGGAAACCGTAGCCGACGAACAGCAGGGCCGCCATCACGTCGAGCCGGTCGACACCCGAGGCCATCACCGCGAACAACACCACCATCGTCGTCGCATAGCCGATCACCGCGACGCGTACCACGCGCTGCAGCCCGAACCGCTCCGACAGCAACCCGGTCAGCTGCGACATGCCGATGAAGGCAACCGCATTGATCGAGAAGAACACGCTGTAGACCGAAGGCGACAGCCCGTAATGGTCGATCAGGATGAAGGACGAGCTCGACAGATAGACGAAGAAGCTCGCAATGCCGAAGCCGGCGATGGCCGTCAGGCCAAGGAAGTTGCGGTCGCCCATCAGGAAGCGGTAGCCGGAAAGTGCCGTCCCGAAGGACGACCCGGCGCGCTCCTCGACCGGCCGCGTCTCCTTGAGCGAGGTCGCCAGCAGGATGGTGGCGAGCACAGCCGCGCCCGTCACCGTCCAGAACACGGCGCGCCAGCCGAAATTCTCGATGATTTGGCTACCGGTCAGCGGCGCCAGGATCGGCGACACCGAAAAAACCAGCATCAACAGCGACATCAGCTTGGCGGCTTCGGTGCCGGTGTGCAGATCGCGCACGATCGCGCGCGGCACCGCCATACCGGCGCTGGCGCCGAGCCCTTGCAGGAAGCGGAAGGCGATCAGCCATTCGATCGACGGGGCCAGCGCCGAGCCGACGCCGCCGACCATGAACAGCGCCAGGCCGCCATAGAGCGGCAGCTTGCGGCCGACCATATCGGAGATCGGTCCGACGACGATCTGACCGAAGCCCATGGAAAGAAAGAAGATCAGCAGGCTCATCTGCACCGCGGCGGTGCCGGCATGCAGATCCTCGCCGATCGACGGCAAGGCCGGAAGATACATATCGATGGCAAACGGGCCGATGGCGGACAATAGGCCGAGCACGACCGCAATGCGGAGGAATTTGGCGTTCATGATAGCAGGCTCTTTCGAATTCTGGTTGCCGCCGCGGGCCGGCGTGTAACCCTAGGACGTTCCATCCCGTGGAGTTCCGACTCTTCTGCGGAACGAAACCCCCTCGTGTTAGTCCACAAATCTAGACAGGCTTGTCTAATTCGTCAACCACCTCTATATAGTTTTGCATGAAGGCCAACGTTTCTCCTGACATTTTCCCGCCGCGGGGCCATGAGGCCAAGCGGATGTCAATTGTCGACGCCGCCGCCTCGGTCTTCTGCCGCGAAAGCTTCGCCGGTGCCAATATCGACATGATTGCCGCCGAAGCCGGCGTCTCCCGCCAGACCATCTACAATCATCATGGCGACAAGGAAAAACTCTTCGTTGCTATCGTTCGCGACCTCACCGAACGTTGCAATGCCGGCATCTTTGCCACGATCTCCACTTTTCCCGATCGGCCGAAGGATCTCGAGGCCGACCTCATAGCCTTTGCCGTCCGGATGAACCACAACTGCATCTGCAACCGCGACGGAAAATTCCTGCGCAAGCTGATCCAGAGCGAGGGCGAGCGCTACCCCGAGCTCTTCGCCGAATGGCGCGAAGAAGGACCGGGCAGGACATGGCCGGCGATCGCCGCCCGTTTCGCCCGCCTCGCTCATGCCGGCTTCCTTGATATCGACGATCCCGATGTCGCAGCGCGCCAGTTCATGGCGCTTGCCAATGCCGAGTTGCAGACGACATTCATGCTCGGCGGTACACCGACCGAGGACGAGGTGGTGCAATCGGCGACAAATGGCGTGCGCACCTTCCTGCGCGCCTTCGGCAAGCGGCAGCATGTGGTCCGGGCAAGCAAACAGGGCGTGCTCGCCAGCGCTTGACGATCAAAGCCGTTTGGCGATCAAATCGTCGCCAACAGGCTTCGCTTCCGCACCCCGGCGATCTATATCCGGTTTACGCCGCGCTCAAGCTTGATTACAGCTATCAGGACGATTCAACGGAAGCCGACAGCCACATGGCCGACGACCACATCCGCTACGACATTCTGGCCCAGGAGGCGTTGCGCGGCGTCATGCGCAAGGTCCTGGCCGAGGTCGCGCGCACCGGTCTCCCAGGCAACCATCACTTCTTCATCACATTTCTCACCGGCGCGCCGGGCGTGCGCGTATCTTCGCGGCTGCGCGAACGCTATCCCGAACAGATGACCATCGTTATTCAGTTCCAATATTGGGACCTGAAGGTGAGCGACACCGGCTTCGAGGTCGGGCTGTCGTTTTCCGACGTGCCGGAGAAACTGGAAATCCCGTTCTCGGCCGTACGCGGCTTTTACGATCCGTCCGTCAACTTCGAGCTCGAATTCGACGTCAAGACGGATACCCCGGCTGAACAGGAGACAAAGGCCAAGCCTGCTCCCGAGCCGCTGGCCATCGTCGCCGAGAAAAAGCCTGAGACGAAGAAGAAAACCGCTGAGGCGGAAAAGAAGCCTGCCGCGGCCGACGCCGGCGCCAAGGGGGCCGACGTGGTGTCGCTCGACGCCTTCCGCAAGAAGTGACCCGACGGGCGGCGTGACATGGCCGAGATCGTCAATCTCCGTCAGGCACGCAAGCAGAAGGCGCGAGCCGAGAAGGAGCGCCTGGCCGAACAGAACCGGGCGCTGCATGGCCGTTCCAAAACCAGCCGGGATCGCGACCGCCTGATCGCCGACAAGGCCGACAAATTCGTCGCCAGTCATCGCCGGGAAAAATCGGGCGATTCGGACAAATCCGATGCTTGAAGTGTGAGGGCGGTCGCGTGAGCCCGGTCGAAAAGCGCTCGGTCACCATTCGCGGCCACCGCACCAGCTATTCGCTCGAAAAGCCTTTTTACGACGACCTGGTCGCCATCGCGGCCGCGCGAAAATTGACGCTCGCCGCGCTTGTCGCCGAAATCGACGAGAGCCGCCCGCGCGATGCGAACCTCTCCTCGGCGCTCAGGCTCTATGTGCTGGACTGGGCCAAGCGCCGCAAGTTGTAGCCTTCAGGCAACGCTATTTTGTTTCCTGCGCCGGATACGGAAGCCCAGCAAAGCCGAGCGGTCGCGTTCTTCGGCCTGCTTCTTCGATCTGACACGCATCAGGTCCTTCCAGCCGACATAGCCCACCAGCCGCGCATTTTCTCGCGTGACGACGGGCAAATGGGACACGTTCGCCATCAGCAGCTTGTCGGAGGGGCCCTCGAGATACTCATCCGGATAGGCAACCGTCTTTGCGAAGCCGGGCTCGTCGCGAGGGACCACTACGAGGAGGACCACCGCCGCGTGCTGCTGCGGCTGACCGACTGCGCCGACGACAGTCTCGCCGATCTGTCAGCCGCTCATCTCGACGAACTCGGGCGGATCGAGCCGATGCTGAAGCGCTTGCTTGCTGGACGCGGCGCATAAGGGATGCGCCGTCACCCGCCATTCAGCGATTTTAGCAGATCGTCGATCGACGAGGGATCGAACTTGAGCTTTGGCGGGGGCGGCACTGAGGGTGGCACGTTATTTGCGGCCGGTGGCGCACGTTCTGCTTTCTGCGCTTGCTCCGCCGCGGCCTTGCGTTCGGCGTCGAGCTTTGCCTTCTCTTCCGAGGCGATCCGCAACGCCTCTTCCGCCCTCTGGCGTTGCTGTTCTTCGGCCTGCGCTGCTTCCTCGGCAGCCTGTTGCGCCGCCTCGGCTTTGGCTTCGGCATCCGCTTTGGCCTTTGCAGCCGCCTCGGCTTTCGCCCTGGCCTCGGCTTCGGCCTTCGCCGCTGCATCCGCTTTCGCCTTGGCTACAGCCTGCGCCCTGGCCTCCGCTTCGGCTTGGGCCTGCGCCTCAGCTTCGGCCTTTGCCTTGGCGTCCGCTTCAGCCTTCGCCTTGGCTTCAGCCTGCGCCCTGGCCTCCGCTTCGGCTTGGGCCTGAGCCTCGGCTTCGGCCTGTGCCTTAGCGTCCGCTTCAGCCTTCGCCTTGGCTTCAGCCTGCGCCCTCGCCTCCGCTTCGGCTTGGGCCTGCGCCTCAGCTTCGGCCTTTGCCTTGGCGTCGGCCTCGGCCTTCAGCCGCGCTGCTTCCTGTTGCCTGCGCAGTTCCTCCGCCGCTCTTTCACGCTCGGTTTGCAGGGCAGCGTAGTAGCGCACCTCACGCCGCAGCCTTTGTTTCTCGAGCAGCGCGGCTTGCATGGCTTCGACCCGCTGCTGCTCCTTTTCCAGCGCACGCTGGGTCAGGAACTGTGCCAGTGGCTCGCTGTCGAACTGCCGTTTGATGGCGCCGAACGGACCGTCGACGCTGAAATTCAAAATTGGTTCGGAGCCGACCAGCGCCTCGTCGCCGGGCCGGTAGGCGATCTCGCCCTTAGCATCGACGGTGCTGGTATTCAGATCGGCGGTGATGTCGGCGGACAGCGTCGCGCCCGGGCTTTCGAATTTGACCGGCGGCGCCCTCAGCGTGCCGCCGGCGATGGTGAAGGCAATATCGGTGTCCTGCGCCGGAAAACTGCCCGCCGCGGCGATCTGCGGCACAAAGCCGGCAGTCTTCGACGCGTCGATATCGCGCCCTATCGCGTCGGCCTTGGCAATGAATGCGCCAAAGGCATCGGGATTGAAGCCGGCAATGGTCATGCCCTTCAGCGTCGCCGTGCCGGAACCGGACAGCGCCGCCACCATCGCGTCGACCGATTTGCCGCTGGTCGACAGCGCCGTCGTGAACTCGCCGTTTCCGCTGATGCCGGCCTCCGGCAGCACGGCTGCCAGATCGCCGCCGGCGAGCTTCATCTGGCCGGAGAAAAGCCCGGTGCCGTCATTGTTCTTGAGCTCGAACAGACCACTCAGCACACCGCCGAGGAACTTTGCCTTGAGATCGGAAACGCGGATACCCTCCTGGTCGAGCTGCAGCGACAGCGCGGCGTCATAGGCGGTGGCAAGCGGGCCGGCGGCGAGCGACGCCGCCGTCAGATCGAGATCGGCGGTAAATGGCAGACTGGATTTCTGGCTGAACGGTGCCGTCGGCCAGGCCCCATCATTGACAAGGAAGGCCTGGTCGCCGAACAGCATCATCGCCATCGGATCGAGGTCCAGCTCGTCCAGCGACAGCGCGCCGGCAAGATGCGGCAGCCCCTCTTTGACGTCGATATTTACGTCACCGGAAACCGCCGCTTCATTGACGGCGCCACTGAGGCCGCTCAGCACCAAGAGACCATTGCCGTAGTCGGCATCGGCCGCAAGCGACGTCGACATGCCGGTCCCCATGCCAGGCAGGCCGACGCCGGTCGTCATCAGCCATGGCTCGATATCGGCCGTTTCAAGGCTGACCTTGCCCTTTGCGGCGGCGCCCTGAGGCGTGTCGGCAACTGTCCCCTCGAAACTAGCTTTGAAGTCGTTGCCGGCGAGGCTGAAGCGTGTCGCCAGGCCGCCGCCAAGCGTGCCTTTGGCCGAGACGTCGGTGGTCGCCTCGCCGAGCATGCCGAGTGGCAGTGCCGGCAACCCGTAAAGCGCCAGAAGTGCGGTGGCGTCGGCGTTCCTTGCATTGAAGGTCAACGTCACCGGCGCTTCGAGAGGCCGGTCGAGCGCCCCTTTGCCGGACAACGACGCCGAAAAGGCCGAGCCACCGGCCCTGCCCTGTGCGCTCATTGCCAGTCCAGTCGTACCGTCGCCATTGTCTGCGGCACTCGTGACGGCGTCGATACGCGCATCCTGGAACAGCTCCGGATAGGCAGCGGCGCGCGCCGCCAGCCCCTTCAGCACCGCATTGTCCGGATAATGCCGGACGGCGACGTCGATCAGCGGCTTGAGGTCGACGGCGACCACCGAGGCGTCGAGCTTGCCGGTCGGGCTCGCCGGGAAGTCCTTGATCCGGCCGGTGGCGCTGATAGAGGCGCCGGCAAGTCCGCCGACCGACAGGCGGTCGATCTCAAGCAGCCCGTCGCGCAATCTAAGCGCGGTGTCGACGCTATCGGCGGTCAACCCACCTGCGCTGACCGGCCCGGCCTTGATCTGGAAATCGAGGTCGCGGTCGGAAAAGCGGTTGGCTCCCTTGTCGCTGACGAAGATCGAGGCGAAGGCGGCGAGTCCATCGACGTCGAGTTCGCCACCTTCCAGTTGCATCAGCACCGATGGCCTTGTGTCTTCGGGCTGGGTGGAATCGATGCGGCCGGAGAACTTCGCCTTGCCGAGGATGAGTTCGAGATCGCTGAAGGCCTGGTGCTTTTCACTCAAATCTACTTTTGCCTTGAAGCCAGCGGCCGGCAAGCGGCGGATCGCCTCGTCGACGTCCTTCGACAGCCAGGCGGCAAAGCCGGAGGGCTGCGCCACGGCCAGAAGCAGCGATCCGGTGAATCCAAAATGATCCTCGACGCTGACCATGCCATTGGCTTCCAGCTTGGCGCGGCCGGGCAGCGTGGCGGCCAGCGATTTTACCGCCCAGCCGCCCTCGGCCGGTTCGGCGGACAGATGCACGTCGCGAATCGTCGTGTCGCCTGCCACCACCGCCGGCAGTTTCACCTCGACCGTGCCCGGTATGGTCGGCTTCGGCAGATCGAGCAGCGCCTGCTCCAGCGCCGCCACCCGCTCGGACAGCGTCAATCCGGCACTGGCCGCCGCCCCCACTGCCTCGTCGAACTGCACCTGCGCGCCATTGGCCTCGATCGAGAAATGCGGCTTCAGCCCAAGGTCGACCGCAGCCTTGCCATCGGCGGTGTAGGGATTGTCGAGCGGTCCGGTCTCGAAGCGGAATTCGTCGACGCCGAGCTCCTGGTGGTCGAGCGAAAACTTGCCGTTCAGCCTGAACCCCGGATCCGGCTTGCCGGCGCTGACTTTCACTGCCTCGCCGTCGGTGCCGCGCAACTGCGCTACAGTCTGGTCTGCGCCCGATATCTTGAACTGGCCCGAATAGACCGCGGCGCCCTCGACGAGGCCCACATTGCCGTCGGTCTCGATGACCAGCGGATAGTCATCCGGACCGGCTTTGAGCCTGAGCCGCATTTGCCCGTCCGGTTCAGCCTTGCCGGTGGAAGCGGCGATCGTGGTCCGCAACCCGTCCAGCAACAGGGAGCCGTCCATCCGCCAGGGGCCGCCCAGCGACTTGGCCGAGATCGTCGAGTTGATCTCGGAAATAAGATGGCTACGGCCGCCGGCGGCGTGGCTGAGCGCGATCTGTCCTTCCGTCACCGTCAGCTTCTCGATGGAGATCTGGCCGGGATCGAACGGCGAGGACGGCCGTATCGTCCAGTCGACCGTGCCGTTGGCGGCGATGTCGATCGTCGCCTTCGGCCGCACCAGGCGCATGTCGAAGATTAGCACCTCGCCGCGCAGGAATGGCGCGAGTTCTGCATCCATCGAAAAGGTTTCGACGGTCATCGCCGGCTGGCCGTTGGGGCCACCGGCGACGGCGACGTTGGAAAAGGTCACCGAGGGAAACGGCAGCAGCCTTGCCGTTGCATCGCCTCGCACGGTCACCTTGCGGCCTAGGACGGCGCTCGCCTCGCGCTCGAAATCGGCACGGTAACCCGTCCAATCGACAAAGTAAGGCACCACCAGCGCCGCACACAGCACCAGCACGAGAAGCCCACCGAAGATCACGAACAGGCGTGCGAGCATGAACTCCGAAGCGGTTGATTGAAAATCAGCCGCACTCTACCCGCATCAGCGTGTCGATAAAGAGGCAATTCCCGCCAGACAGGCGTCCAGAGCAAAAGAAGGCGGCCAAGAAAACTCAGCGCGCGTCGCGCTTTGCCTGCGCCACCTTTGCCGCCTGCCGCTGCCGGCCGAGTTCCATCGGCCGGATCAGATTCTCGGGCCGCCGGCTCACGATCGCGCGCATGCCTTTGTGCGCGGTGCGCGTGTTGAACTCGGGACCGTCTGCCGCAGCGCCCTGCTTCATGGACAGCGCCTTGCGTGCATTCTCGACCAGCGAAACACGCGCTGCCAACTGGCGGCGGCGTTCGGCCTCGCCATTGAGCCGCCGCATGGTCATCGCCAGAACCGCCAGCTTCAACTGCGAACCTTCATCGGCCTTCGAGGCGCCGGCGCCCTTTGGCGCACCCTTGCCGCGCATTTCGCGGCGGCGGCGATGCGCCTCGGTCTGGGCCTTGTCGCGCCGCTCCCTTAGGAGCTTGACCAGGCTGGCGAGTTCGGCGTCGGCAAGATGCTGCACTGCTGGATGGTGCGACTTCTCGACGAGAGCATGTTCGTCGGCGCTCAGCGCCCGAGCCTCTTCCTTGCGTGAAATCGCCAGGACACCATTCCTCCGTCTGTGACGCCTGCCTGCCTCTCAGGTGCTTGGAGTCTCGATCCAAATGGTGGTGCGGTCAAGCCAGGGACCATCTGGATCTTCTTCCACTATTCGGCCGGCAATATCTTGCCCGGGTTCATGATATTCAGCGGGTCGAGCGCCTGCTTGATCGTGCGCATGATGTCGACGCCATGACCGAGCTCATGCCGCAGGAAGCCGATCTTGCCCTGCCCTATGCCATGCTCACCAGTGCAGGTGCCGTCCATGGCGATGGCGCGCATATTGAGCCGCGCCACGAATTTTTCCGCCAATGCGATCTCCTTCGGGTCGTCCACGTCCATCAGCACCAATACATGGAAATTGCCGTCGCCGGCATGGCCGACGATCGGTGCGATCAGGCCCATCTCGGCGATATCCGCCTCGGTCTCGGTGACACATTCGGCAAAGCGCGAGATCGGCACGCAGACATCTGTCGACAGGCCCTTGGCGCCCGGCCGCAGCGTCAGCGATGACCAGTAGGCATCGTGCCTGGCTTTCCACAATTTTGTCCGCTCTTCGGCGATGCTGGTCCACAGGAACGGGCCGCCGCCATTTTCCTCGGCGATCATGCCGAAAGTCTCGGCCTGTTCGGCGACGCTGGCATCGCTGCCGTGGAACTCGACGAACAGGCAGGGGCTCTCCGGATAGTCGAGCTTCGAATAGGTCTTCATCGCTCGCATCTGCAGCGCATTGACCAATTCGATGCGCGCCACCGGAATGCCCATCTGGATGGTCGCGATCACCGCGTTGCAGGCCGCCTCGACGCTGGGAAACGGGCAGACGCCGCCCGAAATCGCCTGCGGAATGCCCTGCAGCTTCAAGGTCAGCTGGGTGATGATGCCAAGCGTACCTTCCGAGCCGATCAGCAGCCGCGTCAGATCATAGCCGGCCGAGCTTTTCTTGGCGCGCTTTCCGGTCGTCACCGCTTCGCCGTCGGCCATCACCGCCGTCAGTGACAGGACGTTGTCGCGCATCGTGCCGTAGCGCACGGCGTTGGTGCCAGACGCCCGTGTCGCCGCCATGCCGCCGAGCGAAGCGTTGGCGCCCGGATCGATCGGAAAGAACAGGCCGGTGTCGCGCAGGTGCCGGTTGAGGTCCTCGCGCGTCACGCCGGGCTCGACGATGCAATCGAGGTCCTGCGGATTGACCGCGATGATGCGGTTCATGCGTGACGTATCGAGCGAGATGCCGCCGCCCGGCGCATTGGTGTGACCTTCGAGCGAAGAGCCGACGCCAAAGGCGATCACCGGCACGCGATGTGCCGCGCAGGCACGCACGATCTCCTGCACCTCCTCCGTCGTCTCGGCAAAGGCGACGCCGTCCGGCGCCTGCGTCGGGATATAGGTCGTGGTGTGCGCGTGCTGGGCGCGGATCGCCTGGCCGGTCTGGAATCGCTCGCCGAGCCGCTGCTTGAGGATGCCGAGCACGGCGGCAATGCCTTCCTCGTTGCGTTCGACCGGGTTGAGGTCGCTTAGAGCCATCGATTCCTCCGCGAATGGACCAGCGTCCACCCTTGTTCTGCATCTAGGGATGCGTAGTCTCACCGACCACGCTCTGTCCAGTCCACGCTCATCCCGGCATGACGAGAAGGAAGTTTCCGATGCCCATCCCCGCCCCTTTCGTCTCTCGCGCCATGGACATCGAGAAGGCCTGGATCGACTACAACGGCCATCTGAACATGGCCTATTACAACGTGCTGTTCGACCGTTGCTCCGACGAAGCCTTCGAGATGATGGGAATGGGGATGGACTATGTGAGGGAACGGCGGCTGACCATCTACACCGCGGAAGTCCATGTCTGCTACGTCCAGGAGCTGCATCTCGACCACAAGGTCACGGTCTCGTTCCAGCTCCTCGACCATGACGACAAGCGGCTGAGGGCCTATCAGGAAATCCGCCATGTCGACGGCTGGCTTGCCGCCACGTCCGAAACGCTGTCGCTGCATGTCGACATGGCTGGCCCGAAGGTGGCGCCCTTCCCCGCCGACGTCCTTGCCAGGGTGGAAGCGATGCGCGCCGCCCATGCCGCCCTGCCGATGCCGGAGCGCGCCGGCCGCTCGATCGGTATTCGTCGTAAGCCGGCTTGAACCGCAACCCAACCGCCGTTAACCTTACCGAGGTTTTAACGTGAACAAGCCGAATTGAGACGTTGAACGACTCAGCGCGGCGTTGGAAAACCATCCGCATCGAGTTGCGATACGGGCGGCGGAGCAGCAGCGGTTCGGGGAACGTGCATGAAAACCGACATCAAGGTCGAGGCGGACAGGCTGGCGGCTGACCCACGCATCACCGACTATGATTTCTGGCGCTCGCTGAAGAACCTCAACAACGAGATCTTCCACATCGCCAACAACAACGAGCCGATCCCCTTCGCCATGATCCGCTGGCGCGCCATCCTTAAGCAGGCGCGGATGAAACGCGGCCACGCCTGAAACTGTTATGATAACACCGAGCTTGCGGCACAAGAATACAGCGTTGCTTACGACAACGAATGGTCGCCAGGCAGCAAGCCACCGAATTCCGGCATCTATCGTTGCAAGAATTGCGGTGAAGAAATTGCGGCGAACAAAGAAAACGGCCAAACAAGGCGATGGATTGGAAGCTGTTTCAGCAGCCAACTACAAACAGACAATCCCTGATCCTCTAAGATTTTAGTCTTCAGGCCCGGTAAATCCACTGTTCTGGCACGCGCACCGAAATCTCCTCGCCGGCCGTGATCGTGCCGGGCTTCTCGACCCAGGCGACGAGGCCGCGCAAACGCTTCGCCGCTTTCGCGAACAGCAGCGCGCCGGCCTCGTGATCGGCCATCCCGGCATTTTCGGCGACCGATCGCCCGGCGATGCGGCAAGGCCCGTTCTGCGCGTCGATCTTGACAGTCGCGCCGCCTTTGAAGAACAGCAGCGCGCCGGACGGCAGCATCGAGAGGTGCGGCAGGCCTTCGATCAGGAGATTGGCGCCGATCCATTCCGGCTTGATCTCGGCGATGCCCATCCGTTCGGCAACGATTGCCAGTTCGTCCGCCGCGACGATCGACAATTGCCGTTCGTTGCGCATTTCGGTGCCGCGCGGATACCAGGGTTCCCGTCCGCCGGAGCGCCGCGTCGTGCCGGCGTGGAAATCGCCTTCAATGCCGTCGAAGCCAAGCTGCAACTTATCCACCGCCCGTGTCTCGAAATGATCGAATGGTGCGAGATAGAGCGAGGCCACCCTGGCGGTGAGCTTTCGCGCCGGGACGATCTCGACCGGAGTTTCGGCTTCGGGAAAAAGATCCAGCATGGGTTCGTTCCTCGCGTGATACGCGCAATTAGCCGCGGTCAGCTCATCGGGTCCAGTCGAAAGCGCTGATGCTCCGATCAAGCGGACTGATGCGACTCTGCTCGGCGCGTTCCGATGCTGGTTCCGTTCGCGCCGAAATGGTCAAAGCATGCGCAATAGCGCGCCGCCGATCGAGTAGCCGGCGCCGAAGGCGCAGAGCAGGCCGTAGTCGCCGGCCTTCATGTCGGCATGGTTCTCCGACAGGGCGATGATGGCACCGGCGGCGGCAGTATTACCGAGGCGCTCCAGCACCATCGGCGCGCGGTCATGGTCGACGTCATGGCCGAACGACAATTTCAGGATCATGGCATTCATCCGCGCATTCGCCTGATGCAGCCAGAAGCGCCGGATCGCTTGCGGTGTCAGCCCGTGTTCGGCCAGGAATTCGACGATGAACTTGTGGCCGGCGACGGTGACTTCCTTGAACACCTTGTTGCCGATCTGCTTGATCAGATTGCCTTCCAGATCGATCATGTACGGATCGTCCTGGGTGGCGCGGGTATAGTAACCGAGATTGGTGCGGATGCTGTTCGACATCTGCGTCCAGGCACGCGTGTCGAGCACCTCGAAACGCCCCGACCGCTTCTCGCCCTGGGCGAGCCCTTCGACGATCATCGACACGGACGCGTCGCCGAAGATGAAATGCGTCTGCCGGTCGCGAAAATTGAGGTGGCCCGTGATGATCTCCGGCGTCGTCACCAGTACGCGTTTATGCGCCCCTGCCCGCACCAGATTGACCGCAATGTGCAATGCGACCGCCGCCGAAGAGCAGCCAAGCCCCATGTCGAAGCCGGCGCCTCTCGTGCCCAGCGCCTGCTGCATTTCGATGGCGATAGCCGGATAGGGCCGCTGATGGTGCGAGGCCGAGCAGATCACCAGGTCGATATCCCCAGGCTTCAGCCCGGCATGATCGAGCGCCTTGCTGGCCGAGGCGATGCCGAACTCGGCCTCCAGCGACAGCGCATCGTCGGGCCGCGCCGGGAAGCGCGGCGCCATGCGGGTCGGGTCGAGGATGCCTTCCCGTTCGATGACATGGCGGGTCTGGACGCCCGAGGCGTGGACGATGAAGGCACTGTCCGATTTCTGCAGCAGCGGCTCGCCCGAGACCTCGCGCCGGACGTTCTCCATGTCCACCCAAGTGTTGAAGCTGGCGACGAGCTCCTCATTGGTGATCGACGCTTCGGGGATTTCAACGCCGATGCCGCTGATGATGACGCGATGCATTTCCAGTTCGTCCCGTGCGCAGGCGTTGCGGCTTCATGTCGACGCCGCAAAAGCTCGGCGCAACCTCTTTTTGCACCTAGCCAGTTTATGCCGGCTTAAATCAAGTCCCTGGAACGGGTCTTTACCAGGCGCAGAGCTTGGTATTGGTCTGCGGGTTGTTCCAGCAGGCACCGTCATCATTGCTGCGCACGAATTGTCCGGGCAGCGGCACGTTGCGCTGGCCGAGATTGACATAGCCGTAGGCAAAACCCGGGTCGTCGATCTCCAGGACGTAAGTCGGATAGCCCGGCGCCGAGATGCGAAAGCTGCCGGCATCATCCAGCGCCCGATAGCTGCAGGAGAAATACCCGTCATCGCTGGTGAAGCAGCGCGCTCGCTTGGCCTGCGCCGATATCGAAAGGCAAGCACAGCGGCCGCACAAATGCTGCCGCCGAAAATGAGCGTTTTCAGTGTCATCATCCACCCCCCATGGCCCATGAGGGCCGCCATCCCTGCCCCAGCGAGATGCGCATGACGGCGAAAGCCGGTCAAGCATCCGCTGCTGGCTGTTTTTGGGTGTAGCTAAGAGTTTCTAAGCAGAACGCCGCGCCACGATGAAGACACGGGGAAAGCGCAGCAACACCTTGCCGCTTGCCGTTTTCGGATAGGCTTCGGCGATCCTGGCCGTGTAGCGCTTCAGGAAAAGCTGCCGCTCGCCTTCGTCGAGCGGATCGAGGAACGGCTTCAGCCCCGTCGACTTCACCCATTCGACGATCGCCTCGGCATCGGCCAGCGGATGGTTGTAGATCGTGTGCCAGATATCGAGCCGATCCGAGAATGGCGACAAAAGGTCGTAATAGAACGCGACAGGCGGCAGCGGCGCGCGGGCCGCACGCTCGAACTTTTCAGTGAACGGCATCTCGGCCGCGGTCTCCCGCATCAGCCGGTGCGAAGGCTCGCCCATATTGTCCGGCATCTGCACGGCAAGCGCGCCGCCGGGCGCCAAAAATCCTATCAGCCGCTGGAAGACAGCCGGATGCTCCGGTAGCCACTGAAACACTGCATTGGCGAAGATCACGTCGACCGGTTCGGCCGGCTGCCACGTCGCCGCGTCCGCCAAGGCAAAGGTGACGCCGGGCAGGCGCGCCTTCGCCTTCTCGATCATGTCGGGCGAGGTATCGAAGCCGCTGATCTGTGCCTGCGGCCAGCGCTCGACCAGCAATTCGGTCGAATTGCCCGGCCCACAGCCAATGTCCACCACCCGGCGCGGTTCCGGCACTGGCACCTGCGCTAGGAGGTCGCGCGCCGGCCGCGTGCGCTCATCCTCGAATTTCAGGTAGAGTGCGGCGGACCAGTCGGGTTTTGCCTTTACCGCTATGCTGTTATTCATCGATAGATCTCGCGACGGTTGCCTATCTCCCGATCAGCACGACGAGCCGGCTGTCCTGAAACTGGGCAATGATTCTGTAGTCGCCGACGCGAAACCGCCAAGCTTCCTTGGTCCCAGTCAGCCGTTTGGCGAGTGCTCTTGGATTGGGGTGCACAGAAACTCTTTGATACAGGAATTCTAGGACACGGCGCTAGTCCTTCGGTGAAAGCCCTTCAATGTCTTTTTCGGCTCGCGTAAACTCGACCTGCCAACTCATTCAGCGGCAGGTTTCTTGTGCCGCTCCTCGACTTCGCGAAGTTCAAGCTTCCGGATCACCTCTTCCAACGGAATGCGTACGCCGTCGTCATCCCTCAGGCGTTCCTCCGCAATCCTGGCATCCTGCCAATCCTCAATGGTTTCGAGGATCGTTTCAACTGCGACCTGATCGATCGTACGGCCGCTGGCCTTGGCAATATCGGCCAGCAGCTTCTCGGCTTTTTGCGGCAATTTGACCGTGATCATGGGCAACTCCATCCGATCAATTTAGGCCAAACGACGATCGCCCGCAACGGATCGAGACCCTACCTCGTCAGCCGCTTATACGTCATGCGGTGCGGATTGACGGCATCGGGCCCGAGTCTACGGATCTTGTCCTGCTCGTAATCCTCGAAATTGCCTTCGAACCATTCGACATGGCTGTCGCCCTCGAAGGCGAGGATGTGCGTCGCCAGACGATCGAGGAACATGCGATCGTGCGAGATGATGACGGCGCAGCCGGCGAAGCTCTCGAGCGCGTCTTCAAGTGCGGCCAGCGTTTCGGTATCGAGATCGTTGGTCGGCTCGTCGAGCAGCAGCACATTGCCGCCGGTCTTCAGCATCTTTGCCAGATGCACGCGGTTGCGCTGTCCGCCGGACAGGTTGCCGACCTTCTGCTGCTGATCGCCGCCGCGGAAATTGAACGACGCGCAATAGGCGCGGGTGTTGGCTTCGAACTTGCCGAGCTTGACCACTTCGGCGCCGCCCGAGATCTCTTCCCAGACGGTCTTGGTCGGGTCGAGTGCGTCGCGGCTCTGGTCGACATAACCGAGCTTGACCGTCTCGCCGACGCGGATGGTGCCGGCATCGGGCTTTTCCTGGCCGGTGATCATGCGGAACAGCGTCGTCTTGCCGGCGCCGTTCGGGCCAATGACGCCGACGATGCCGCCGGGCGGCAGCTTGAATTCGAGATCGTCGATCAAAAGCGTGTCGCCAAAGCCCTTCGACAGGTCCTCGACCTCGATCACCACATTGCCGAGCCGCTCGCCATGCGGAATGACGATCTGCGTATCGCTCGGACGCCGCTTGTCGGCCGCATCCAGCAGATCCTGGAACGCCTGGATACGGGCCTTCGACTTGGTCTGCCGGGCTTTCGGGCTGGACTGGATCCACTCGCGCTCGCGGCCGATCGCCCGCTGGCGCGCATCGTCCTCGCGGCCTTCCTGCTTGAGCCGCTTGGCCTTGGCTTCGAGATATTTGGTGTAGTTGCCTTCGTACGGGATACCGCGGCCGCGATCGAGCTCGAGGATCCAGCCGGTGACATTGTCGAGGAAGTAGCGGTCGTGGGTGATGATCATCACCGCGCCCGGATAGGCGCGCAGATGCTTTTCCAGCCACGCCGTCGTCTCGGCGTCGAGATGGTTGGTCGGCTCGTCGAGCAGCAGAAGGTCGGGCTGGCGCAGCAAGAGCTGGCAGAGCGCGACGCGACGGCGTTCGCCGCCCGACAGCTTGGTGACATCGGCCTCCTTGGGCGGGCAGCCGAGTGCCTCCATCGCCATCTCGACCTGCTGCTCGAGATCCCACAGATTGAGCCGGTCCATCTCGTCTTGCAGCTTGGCCGACTCGTCCGCCGTCTCGTCGGAATAGTTCATCATCAATTCGTTGTAGCGCTCGATGATCGCGGTCTTGGCGGCAACGCCTTCCATGACGTTTTCGAACACATTCTTGTTCGGATCGAGCGCCGGCTCCTGCGCCAGGTAACCGACGGTAGCACCCTCGGCCAGCCAGGCCTCGCCGCTCCACTCCTTGTCGATGCCGGCCATGATCTTGAGAATCGTCGACTTGCCGGCGCCGTTGGGACCGAGGATGCCGATCTTGGCGTCCGGGTAGAAGGACAGATGGATGTTCTCGAGCACCTTCTTGGTGCCGTAGGCCTTGTTGAGGCCGGCCATGTGATAGATGAACTGGCGTGCCACGCGCGCTTTCCCTGAAAAGTCGACTGATGTCGGATTGAATGGAAGTTGGGGGCTATGTAAGCGATGCGGCCCCGAACGGCAAACAGTTTTGGTCCCAGGCGGAGTTGGTCGCACCGCGAACGCTTAGCCGCTTCATTTCGTGCCGGCGCCCGGGCGAAAGCTCCGGTTAACCATTCCGCGTCAAAACAGTGTTTGGATGGGAAATCGCTGGCAGCCGCGATTTCGGGGAGAGAGATCGGGCCGTGTTGAACAGTTTCCTGCTTTTTGCCGAAGCGGTTCTCTATTTCGGCATCATGGTCACGCTTTTCCGGTTCAGGGGCCGCATCGGCCTCGGTGTCTTTGTTTGCGCCATTGGCGTCATGCATTTCCTGGAAACCTATCTCGCCAGCGTCTTCTACGTCGCGCTGCCGTTCGGCATGGTATCGCCGGGTTCGGCCGTGCTGTTTTCCGGCAAGCTGGTCATGCTGCTCCTGCTCTACATCAAGGAGGACGCGGCAACTGTCCGGCAGCCGATTTACGGCCTGCTGCTCGGCAATGCCCTGATGATCGGGCTCGTGCTGATCCTGCGCCTGCATGACATCGCACCGCTGCCCGACGGCAAGCTTCCCGACATCGGCTTCATCGACGAGATGGGCTGGCTGATGGTGTGGGGCACGACGCTGCTGTTCGTCGACGCCATCCTGATCATCCTGCTCTATGAAAAGCTCGGCAAATATCTGCGCAAGGCGCTTTTCACCCGCATCCTGGTCTCCGTCGCCTGCGTGCTCACCTTCGACCAGGCAGGCTTTTTCACGGCGCTGCATTTCGTCACCGGTGCGCCGGTCGCGGTGTTCTTCGGCGGCTGGTTCGCCAAGATGGCAGCGGCCCTGGTCTACAGCACCATGCTGGTCGCCTATATCAGGTGGTTCGAGGCGCGGCAGGTGCCGGCGCCGCGCGGGCTTTCCGACATTTTCGACACGCTGACCTATCGCGAGCGCTATGAGGCGCTGGTCGAGCATGTCGGTCGCGACGGCCTCACCGGCCTCCTGCACAGGGGGCGCTTCGACAGCGATGGCGAGGCCGCCGTCGCCGCCAGCCTGCGGACTGCCAGGCCGCTCAGCCTGCTGATCATCGATGTCGACCACTTCAAATCGATCAATGACCGCTTCGGCCACGCCGAGGGAGACAAGGTGCTGAAAGCCCTGGCGATTTTGCTTGGCGAACTTGTCGGGACCGAAGATCAATTGTTCAGGATCGGCGGTGAGGAATTCGCCATCCTCTGCTGGCGTCCACGGCCGCTCGCCAGACTGCTGGGCGAAACCGTCAGGCAAGCGGTCAAGACGTCTGCGAGCACCAGCCGGTTCGACATCACCGTCAGCGCCGGCATCTCGACGGTCAGCGAGACGACGCGTTGCCTTGCCGATCTCTTTGCGCTGGCCGACCAGCGTCTCTACAAGGCCAAATCGACCGGACGCGATCGCGTTGTCGGCGAACCGGGTGGCAACGAAGCAGACGGGCGCAACACATGGAACAGGCCGGAGCGCAGCGCCGGCGCGTAACTCTCACTCTGGTCTCGGATTGGCGCAATCAGGATTGTTTGCGCCGCTGCCATGCGCCGATCGCAACCGAAACCGCCATCAACCCGATCGCCAGCCATTTCATTGCCGCGATGACCGGGCCGGCATCGATGTCGTAGGCGATGAACAGAAGAATGCCCGGCACCAGCAGGCCGCAAAGCACGAGCGTGATCCGGTTGATCTGCCATGACACTTTTGCCGCAAGCATCTGGTCGCCGGGCACGGCGACAAGCGCGGCCCGCATTGCCTTCGGCGCGACCAGCGCGGTCGAGAGACGCAGCGAAATCGGCAAGCCGATGCCGATGATCAGCAAGGCGCATGCCGCCAGGAGCAGCGAAAACTTGAGCGCACTGGTTTCGGGTGGTACCGGGAACAGCAGCGTCGCCAGCGGCAGGAAGACACAGAAGATCCCGAGCGCGGCGATGGCGATGAAGATCGCCGCGTTGACCAGCGTGAACAATTGGTAGGTGCCGCCGCCGATCGGTTTGGCCAGCGTGGTCATGCGCGCCCACTCCACTTCGGTGTAGGAAAAGCCCGGCCATTCCATATGGCCGTCTCGGATCGCCGTCATGCCCCTGGCCCAGAACGCCAGCCGCGCCAGCGCCCCGTTCGTCATGCCACTCATCGCCACCCCCTACGAATGTGTGCCTTCAAGACCATACCACCCCCGGCGCAAGGCGACAGTCGCGTTCGGCCTGTCTACTGGAACCCGACGGCGTCGACGGTACCCTTCGGACAACCCACCTTGGCTGTCGGTGCCGAGGCAAGCAGCAGCGCACCGAGCGAAGAGTTCGAAGCGATCGGGCCGGCCAGGCCGAGCGTCAGCTCGTCGATCAGCCGCCTGCCGCTCGAGGGATCGACCACGCAGGATACGCGGACCCGGTCGCCCGCGCCTTTGCCGAAGGCGCTGTCGAAGGTGCTGCGGATCTGATCGGATGTCAGCTGCTTGCCGACGTTCCTGGTGAAGAGATCGCGCACCGGCGACGCGTTCACCGCTTGCATCAGGTTCAAAGCGTCGGAGAAATACTCCTGCTGGCTCTTGCCGTAGCAGGTGCCGTGCTTGATCCATTCATGCCTTTCGAGGGCGGATGCGGTGCCCGGCATCACCTGGTCGAGTTCCGATCGCGTATTCGGGTCCAGCGTGACCGGCGGCAAATCCCGCCAATGTGCCGGATCGTCGTTCGCCTTGTCGCTTGCCGCGACCTGGCAATAGAAATTTCCATTCGGTTGCGGCCACAACCCATGCAAGGTGAAGTGGGTCGCATCGAAACCGGCGGCGGTCTGCGCCCGGCATTCGGTCTTGCTGGATTTGGTCTCACAGAAAGCCGGCTGCCAGCTCAGCGCGAAGACATATTCCGGCTTTCCGGACGCCGATGGCTTGTTCGGCTCGGCAGGCGCCGGTGCAGCCGGTATCGTCGACGCGCTGCCGCCCGAAACGTGACCGCAGCTGATCTTAACCCAGCGGCGCTCCGGATCGGCGCCCGGAACGCGGATGAGATAGTGCGTGGGCGCGTCCTTGTTGCCGGCCAGCAGATCGTAACTCTGGCCAGCCGCGGTCGAGACGTTGCGGGGATTCTTGCCGCTCTTGATCGCCTGCGTTGCCGGACAGGCGGCATCGGCGACGAAAGAGCCGGTCATCTTCACATCGGCCCGCGCCGCGCTTGCGCCAGCAAACGCAAGAAACACCGCCCCCCATATCGCCCAAATCCGCATTCCGGCACTCCTCGTATTCACGCCGCAAGCTAGAACTTGCGACATGTCAGAATTACGATTTCTTTCGTCGGCCGTAAAAACAATCGCCAGCGCATTGAGACGGTTCCCGTGTGGTCGATCAGGATCCGCCCGCCTCCACGCGTTCTGTCAAGGTGCGCAGCAGATCAAGCGAGGCTTTTAGCGCGTCGGCGTCCATACCCTCCGAAACGCGGTTCGCCCAAACATGCTGGCGTGTGCCGATATTCTTGACCGCTGCCCGGCCGGCATCGGTTATCGACAACAGCTTGGCGCGGCGATGCGCTGGGTTGTCGGCATAGGCGGCAAGCCCCTCCGCAGCCAGTATGTCGGCCAGCCGCTGTACGCTCTGACGGGCGAGACCCATGTCGCGGGCGACGTCGGCCACGGATTTCGGCTCCTTCAAAACCGCACCCAAAACCTGCCAGCGCGCTGCCGTCAGCCCGGTTGGAGCGGCCAGCCGGTCGGCCGCATCCAGAAAACTGCCGTTCATCCTGAACACGGCAAGCACGAGTTCCGTGAACACATTTGCCGCTTCGGTCCTGGTCGTCATTTCTGGCCGGCCTCGATGGTCGCGACGAAATTATTAACGGCTTCGGCTACGACCTCGGGCTTGTCAAGCATCACCCAATGGCCGCTGCCCGCCACGATCTGGCGCGGAATGTCCGTGCGCAGCCGGTAGAGCGCGGCTGGAGTGTCACTGGCCTCGGTAGCCAATACGAACATAGGCCCGCGATACGCATTGAGTGCCGGCTCCGGGTTCCATTCGGCCAGTGCCTTGCCGACACCTGCCCTCGCCGCCGGATCGACCACTGCCACATCGGCCAGAACACGCTGGCGAACAGCCGCGTTAGGGCCGGCAATCGACGTGTAATAGGCGTTCAGGACATCGCGGCCTTGCGGACCGGCCAGATCGCGGACAAAGCCGTCGCGAATCGCCTGCGGCAGCGCACGAGGATTGGTCGCCGGGTCGACGAGCAAGACACCTGCGACCCGGTCGGCATGGCTGGCGGCATAAGCGAGCGCCACACCACCGCCGCCGCTGTGCGCGACAATGAGAAACCGCTTCAGGCCAAACGCGTCGGCCACGGCACCGACATCCATTGCACGGCCGTCATAGCCATAGTCACCGTCCTGCGCCGGCGCGGAGGCGCCATGGCCGCGAAAATCGAAGGCTACCGCCTCGCGGCCTTCGACGGAGAGCTGCATCACCCGGTCCCAGTGGGAAGCGCGGCTGCAATCTCCATGCAGGAACAGGATCGGCAGGCCATTGCCGGCGTTGATCCTATAAGTGGCAAGCTGGCCTTGCGGGCCTGGAACGGTGGACGTCATCATGGGTCATCTCCCTGGTTTCCTGACTGAACGCAGCAATCCCTGGCAACAGGGTGGCCGTCGTGAAGGCGAAGCCCGCCAGCAAGATTGCACGCCGCGAAATGGCCCCGGTGGTTTTCATAGTCATACCCCCAATCTGCTGGCCAATTGACAGTATGCTGTCATGTAATCATATTGACAGCATACTGTCAACTAGCGTCGAATGGGTACCCTACGTCTCTTGACGTCGATCGCTGCGTCGCCCAACAGTCGCCGACGGGAGCGAGACATGCCATTTGACAAGCAGAGGATGCTGGCATCGCCGACCGGCGCCGAGCTCAACCTTTATGTGAAACACGCCACAGGCCAGCCGCGCGCCATTGTCCAGATCAATCACGGGTTGGCCGAGCACGCGGCGCGCTATGCCCGCTTCGCCGATTTCCTCGGCGCGCGCGGCTACCAGGTCTACGCGCACGACCACCGTGGCCACGGCGTCACCAAGGCGCCCGACGCGCCACCTGGCAGGTTCGCCGATGCGGATGGAGGTGCCAAGGTCATCGCCGATGTCGCTGCCGTCCATGATCTGATCGCCAGGGAACAGCCCGGCCTGCCGGTCATCGCCTTCGGTCACTCCTTGGGCGCGTCGGTCGCTCTGAACTTTGTCCTCCGCAACTCGGCGCGCATCCATGCCGCCGCGATCTGGAACGGCAATTTCTCTGCCGGACTGCTCGGCCAAATCGCGCTGGGCATGCTTGCCTGGGAAAAGTTCCGGCTTGGCTCAGACGTGCCGTCGCGCATGCTGCCCCGGCTGACGTTCCGGGCTTGGGGCAAGGCAGTGCCCGATCGCCGGACGCCCTTCGACTGGCTGTCGCGCGATGCCGCCGAAGTCGAGAAATACATCGCCGACCCGCTCTGCGGCTGGGACGCATCGGTGTCGATGTGGCAGGACATCGTCAAGATGACGCTGCATTGCGGCCGCGACCGCAATTTTTCCGGCGTGCGGCGCGACCTGTTCGTCAATCTGGTCGGAGGCGAGCAGGATCCGGCCTCGGACGGCGGCAAGGCGGTCAGCCATCTCGCCGGCCGGATGCACATGCTGGGCTTTTCGAATCTCGTTTCAAAGGTTTACGCCGAAACCCGCCACGAGAGCCTGAACGAGGTCAATCGAGACATCATCATGGAGGATTTTGCCGCTTGGGCCGATCGCGTGCTGAGGGCGCCTTGATACTTGGCCCATTGCAAGGGCCGTGACAGCGGCACCCGGGATTGATAGTGGGATGTCGCCCAAACATGCCCTTGGGCTCGACCCGAGGGTGCGCAGCGGTTTTGGGATAACGACATGCACAAAAAACATCTAAGCCTGCGCTTTCGGCCAACCACGGTGATCCATGACTGAGCCTCCGCTCAAAGGCATCCGCGTCATCGAACTCGCACGCATCCTCGCCGGGCCATGGGCCGGGCAGCTGCTTGCTGACCTCGGCGCCGACGTGATCAAGGTCGAGAGCCCGGACAGCGGCGACGACACCCGCAAATGGGGACCGCCCTTCGTCATCGGCCATGATGGCGAGAACCTTTCGGCCGCTTATTACCATTCCTGCAACCGCGGCAAGCGCTCCATCGCCATCGACTTCTCGACGCCCGAGGGCGCCGAGACGGTGCGCCGGCTGGTCGCGACCTCGGAAGTGCTGATCGAAAACTTCAAGGTCGGCGGACTTAAGAAATACGGCCTCGACTATGACAGCCTGAGGAAAATCAACCCACGGCTGATCTATTGCTCGATCACCGGTTTTGGCCAGTCGGGACCGTATGCGCCGCGCGCCGGTTATGATTTCATCATCCAGGGCATGGCCGGCATGATGTCGATCACCGGCGAAGCCGGCCGCGGACCGCAGAAGGCGGGCGTGGCTATTTCAGATGTCTTCACCGGGCTTTATTCGGTCGTTGCCATCCAGGCGGCACTTCGCCACGCCGAGAAGACCGGCGAAGGCCAGCATATCGACATGGCGCTCTACGACACCCAGATCTCAACGCTCGGCAACCAGAACCTCAACTATCTCGTCTCCGGACAATCGCCGGTGCAGATGGGCAATGCGCATATGAACATCGCGCCCTACGAGGTGGTGCCGGTGAAAGATGGCCACATCATCCTGGCGGTCGGCAATGACGGCCAATTCGCAAAGTTTTGCGCTGCCGTCGGCCTCGATGAGCTGGCTTCGAACCCTGACTTCGCCACCAATCCCGCCCGCGTCGCCAACCGGGCAAAGCTGCGCGAGCACATGGTCGAGGCGCTGAAGGTCTTCGATCGCGACCCGCTGCTGGCCAGGCTGGAGACAGCCGGCGTGCCGGCCAGCCCGATCAACAATATCGGCCAGATGTTTGCCGACCCGCAGACCATCGCGCGCGGCATGCGGCTCGACCTCGATGACGGCCATGGCAATCTCTTGCCCTCGGTGCGCGCGCCGATGGTCATGTCCGGCACGCCGCTGGTCTATGAACGGCCGTCGCCGCGTCTCGGCGAACACACCGAAGAAATCCTTGCCGAACTGGAGAGGTCAGGAAAATGAAGACCGGCGGACAACTCATCGTCGATGCGCTCGAAGCCAACGGAACGGACCGTATCTATTGCGTGCCCGGCGAATCCTATCTGGCGGTGCTCGACGCGCTGCATGATTCGCCAATCCGCACCATCGTCTGCCGCCAGGAGGGCGGTGCCGCAATGATGGCCGACTGCCATGGCCGCCTGACCGGCAGGCCCGGCATCTGCTTCGTCACCCGCGGCCCAGGCGCCACCAATGCCTCGGCCGGCATCCACATCGCCATGCAGGATTCGGTCCCCCTCATCCTGTTCATCGGCCAGGTCGCCAGCCACGCCAAGGGGCGCGAGGCCTTCCAGGAGGTCGACTATGTCAGGTTCTTCGGCGATATCGCCAAATGGGTGGTCGAGATCGACGACGCCGCGCGCATCCCCGAATTCGTCACACGGGCATTTGCAGTGGCGACGTCCGGCCGCCCGGGCCCGGTCGTCATCTCGCTGCCCGAGGACATGCTGACCAGCCTTGCCGAGGCACCGGAAGCCCGGCATTACACCCCTGTCGAGACGCGGCCTGGCGAAGCCGAGCTCGACGCGCTGGACGAGCTGCTCAACAAGGCAAAGCGGCCGTTCGTCATCCTTGGCGGTACGCGCTGGGATGCGCAGGCCGTTGCACGGATGCGGACGATAGCCGAAGCCTGGTCGCTGCCGGTCGGCTGCTCCTTCCGCCGCCAGATGCTGTTCGACCATCTCCACGCGAACTATGCCGGCGATGTCGGCATCGGCATCAATCCCAAAGTGGCAACCGCCATCAAGCAGGCCGACCTTGTGCTGCTGATCGGCGGCCGCATGGGCGAGATGCCGTCATCCGACTACACGCTGCTGAAGAGCCCCTACCCCGACCAGACGCTGGTCCATATCCATGCCGACGCCGGCGAGCTCGGCCGCGTCTACCGGCCGGCGCTGGCGATCAATACCTCGCCTGCCGCTTTCGTCGAAGCCTTTGCCAAACGCAAGCCGGCCGCAACGCCGGTGTGGGCGGCGGAGGCAGCGAAGCTGCACACCGCCTATCTCGACTGGTCGACGCCTCCGGAGAGCGGCCCCGGCGCCGTGCAGATGGGGCCGATCATGAATTATCTCGAAACGATGCTGCCGGACGACGCCATCCTCACCAATGGCGCCGGCAACTACGCCACCTGGGTGCATCGCTACCATCGCTTCCGGCGTTTCGGCACGCAGGCAGCACCCACATCCGGCTCGATGGGTTACGGCACGCCGGCGGCCGTCGCCGCCAAACAGCTTTTCCCCGACCGCGACGTGATCGCCTTTGCCGGTGACGGCTGTTTCCTGATGAACGGGCAGGAATTCGCCACCGCCGTGCAATACGGGCTGCCGATCATCGTCATAGTCGTCAACAACGGCATTTACGGCACCATCCGCATGCATCAGGAGCGCGAATATCCGGGCCGTGTCGTCGCCACCGATCTGAAAAACCCCGACTTTGCTGCTTTGGCCCGTGCCTATGGCGGCCATGGCGAGACGGTGGAAAAGACCGCCGACTTCGCGGCGGCCTTCGAGCGCGCCCGTGCTAGCGGCAAGCCGTCGATCGTCGAGATCAGGCTCGACCCCGAAGCCATCACGCCGACCCGCACGATGACCCAGATTCGCGACAAGGCCTGACAAACAGGGTGGTTGCCCTGTTTTTGTCGTCTTGATGTGCCTATTTGACCTTTTCGATCTGGCCGCGGATCTCGCCGTCGGCGTGGGCCGCGGTGTGGATGTTGACGTAATATTTGCCCGCCTCAAGATCGGTGGCCTGGGCATCGGTCAATGTCGCCGAACCCTTGATCGGGCTCTTCAGCTTGCCTTCGAACGGCACCACTGGATCGGCGTTTTGACCCTCTGCCGCCGGGCCGTGAATGTGTGCGGCCTTCGCCGGCCCGCTGAGGCCGGAATATCTCACCGTCCAGCTGAGTTTCTTGGTGGCGGTGTTGAATCTGAGCGTGGCGGTGCCCTTGCCCTTCGTGGTGACGGGCGGGTTCTGCTGAGCACCATCGAGCGTCGCCGTCATCTTTATAGTTTCGGCCAGGGCCGGTGAAGCAGAGAAGATGGCTGCAGAAATGGCCAGCGCCGAAAGCATCGGCGTGAAGGACTGGATGCGCATGGAAACCTCCGTTGTGACACCCTTGAGGCGGATGCACCGGCACAACGATTTTGCGAGCGGATGTTTCCACCGGTAACGTTCATTTTACATCCCACTAAAAAGGGGCGGTCGCCCGCCCCTTTCGGTTTCCAACGGAGCCGGTTTGACAGCCCCTATTTGATGGCCTTGTCGGTGATCGCGGTCGTGTAGGCGCCGGTAGGCTCCTTGCTGATGATCTTCTGGTCGAGCAGCGCCTTCGCGGTGCGCTCGTACGTCGCCGGATCGAGCTTGCCATCGGCATTGTCGATCAGCTTGGCGACTTCGCCCATCATCCGCTTCTGGTGGTTCTCGTCCTGGCCGCCATTGTCCATGACGATGCCGGCCGCCTCGTCGGAATTGTCGACGGCGTATTTCCAACCCTTCATCGAAGCGCGCACGAAACGCACCATCTTGTCCTCGAAGGCCGGATCCTTGAGCTTGTCCTCCAATGCATAGAGCCCGTCTTCGAGCAGATCGTTGCCCATGGCGGAATAGTTGAAGACAGTCAGCTCTTCCGGCTTGTAGCCGGCGTCGATGAGCTGCCAGTATTCGTTATAGGTCATGACCGAAATGCAATCCGCCTGCTTCTGGATCAGCGGCTGCACGTCAAAGCTCTGCTTGAGCACGGTGACGCCGTCCGGCCCGCCGTCGGTCTTGAGGCCAAGCTTGTTCATCCAGGCATAGAACGGATACTCGTTGCCGAAGAACCAGACGCCGAGCGTGTGGCCCTTGAAGTCGGCTTCCGTCTTGATCGGGCCGTCCTTCGGGCAGACCAGCTCCATGCCGGCCTTCTTGAACGGCTGGGCGATGTTGACCAGCGGCACGCCCTTTTCGCGTGCAGCCAGCGCGCCGCCCATCCAATCGACGATGACGTCGGCGCCGCCGCCGGCAATGACCTGCTCGGGTGCGATGTCCGGGCCGCCGGGCTTGATGTCGACGTCGAGGCCTTCGGCGTCATAGAAGCCCTTGGCCTTGGCGACATAATAGCCGGCGAACTGTGCCTGCGTGACCCATTTCAGCTGCAGCGTCACCTTATCCGCGGCCATCGCCTGAAACGCGGCAAGCGACATCGCGCCGGCCAGCATCGAAACAACAAGTCTTTTCATGTTTTTACCCTCTGAAGTTAGCGCCCTAAACCCACCGCCCCTATCCACCACGGACAGAGGGATGCCAAAACGTGATTGCTCTCTCGAAAAGAGCGACCACGCCATAAAAGACCGAACCCGCAAGTGCTGCAACTGCGATTTCGGCCCACACCATGTCGATGTTCATCCGCCCGACTTCCGTCGAAATGCGGAATCCCATGCCGACCACCGGCGTGCCGAAGAACTCGGCGACGATGGCGCCGATCAGCGCCAGCGTCGAATTGATCTTCAACGCATTGAAGATGAACGGTGCCGCCGCCGGCAGCCGCAGCTTGAACAGCGTCTGCCAGTAGCTCGAGGCATAGGTGCGCATCAGGTCGCGCTCCATATGGCCGGAGGCGGTAAGCCCGGCGACGGTGTTCACCAGCATCGGGAAGAAGGTCATGATTATGACCACGGCTGCCTTGGATTGCCAGTCGAAGCCGAACCACATGACCATGATCGGCGCGACGCCGATGATCGGCAGCGCCGACACCATATTGCCGATCGGCAAAAGCCCGCGCCGCAGGAACGGCACACGGTCGGCGGCGATGGCAACGAGGAAGCCGGCGCTGCTGCCCACGACATAGCCGAAGATCACCGCCTTGAAGATGGTCTGCCTGACATCGGCCCCCAGCACCGGCAGCGAGCCGACGATGCGTGCACCGATGGCGCTTGGCGGCGGCAACAGGATGAAGGGAACGCCGGCGCCACGCGTCACCGCCTCCCAGATGATCAGGATCCAAGCGCCGAAGATGGCTGGAATGATCAGGCGCAAGGCGGTTGACGCCCAGCGCGACGTCGGGCGAACCGACGACAAGACCGTTACGCAGCGCCAGGCCAAAAACCACGCCGCGACGAGCAGCAGATAGAAGGAGCCACGAGCGCTGCCCTCATTGCCGGTTATGCCGGCGAGCAACATCCACGCCGCGCCGTGAGCGCCAAGGAACAGCAACACCACCCCGATCATCGGTGGAAAGTTGTCGGCCTCGATTGCCATGAGCAGCAAAATGAAAATCAAAACCGTAGTCGCCATGCCGTAACCGGGCGTAGCACTGACGAGCGGCCAAAGAAGCAGCGCGCCGACAAGCAGGATAAGCGCGGCATATCCTTGCCAGGATCGGGGGGTGATTGAGGAAAGGCTCAGGAGCGAGCTCATGCCGGCCTCCCGCCCATGGCGCGGTCAACAAGGCGCCCAGCAATGCCGACCAGCATAACCAGCAGCGCCGCCACCACCGAGCCGGCGACCAGCGCCGACCAGATGTCGATCGTCTGGCTGTAGTAGGCGCCGGCGAGCAATTTGGCCCCGATGCCGGCGATGGCGCCGGTCGGCAGCTCGCCGACAATGGCGCCGACGAGGCTGGCGGCCACCGCCACCTTCATCGAGGTGAACAGGAACGGCACCGAGGCCGGCACCCGCAATTTCCAGAAGGTCTGCGAGGGACTGGCATTATAGGTATGCATCAGGTCGAGATGGGTGAGCTCGGGCGAGCGCAGCCCCTTCACCATGCCAACCGCCACCGGGAAGAACGACAGATAGGTCGAGATCAGCGCTTTCGGGATCAGCCCGGTGATGCCGACCGCCGCCAGCACGACAATGATCATCGGCGCCACCGCCAGGATCGGAATGGTCTGCGAGGCGATGATCCACGGCATCATGCTGCGGTCGAGCGTCGCCACATGCACGATGCCGACGGCGATGACGATGCCGAGCGCCGTGCCGAAGGCAAAGCCGAGCAGCGTCGACGACAGCGTCACCCAGGCATTGTAGACAAGGCTGCGGTTCGAGGTGATGCTGCGCAAAAAGGTGTTTTCGAAAAAATTCACCGCCACCTGGTGTGGCGCCGGTAGCGTCGGCTTCGGTTGTGCCAGCGTCTTGCCGATGAATTCCACAATGCCCGGTGTCAAATTGGCGCGGCGGTCGAGATCGCGCTGGAACGGCGCGTTGAGGACAACGGCCATGACGTACCAGACGACGACCACGCCCAGGAGGATCGAGGTCACGGGAACGATCTTGTCGCGAAACGAGTCCATCTAGCGATCCTCGGGCGCTTGGCGCCCTCCTCTCCCCAACGGGGAGAGGGTGGCCGGAGCGAAGCGGAGGCCGGGTGAGGGGGTAGAAATCTTTCCGTCGAGGCAAGCCAATATCGTATCAAGGACCGCTCGACGTTCGGCCAGAACTTCATGGTTCCAGAACCGAAGAACGGAATAGCCATAGCCATTCAGCCAAGCAGTTCTCGCCGTATCGGTTGGAGAATCCGCATGCTGACTGCCGTCGACTTCAACAATCAGACCCTTCTCGCGACAAACGAAGTCCGCGATGAAAAGGCCAAGGGGCACCTGCCTCACAAATTTGTAGCCGTTGAGATGACGTCCTCTCAGTTCCCCCCAAAGCCGGTACTCAGCCTCGGTCTCGTCAAACCGGAGCTTTCGGGCACGAGCGGTTGCCCCAACATTTCTTTTAGTTGGATCTGTTAGCGCCGCCCCCTCACCCGACCTCCGCTTCGCTCCGGCCACCCTCTCCCCGTCGGGGAGAGGAGGACCCTCATCCCGCTCAATCATCATAGCTGTGCCCTGCCCTCAGCCCGTCGCGCACCCGTGCCGCGATGGCCAGGAACTCCGGCGTCTCGCGGATATCGAGCGGCCGCTTCTTCGGCAGCGTCGATTCTATGACATCGCTGACACGCCCCGGGCGCGGCGACATGACGATGATGCGCGTCGACAGATAGACCGCCTCGGGGATCGAATGGGTGACGAAGCAGATGGTCTTGTTGGTCCGCTCCCAAAGCTCCAGCAGTTGTTCGTTGAGGTGGTCGCGCACGATCTCGTCCAGCGCGCCGAACGGTTCGTCCATCAACAAAAGGTCGGCATCGAAGGCGAGCGCCCGTGCGATCGAGGCGCGCTGCTGCATGCCGCCCGAAAGCTGCCAAGGGTATTTCTTCTCGAAGCCGCTGAGGTTGACGAGGTCGAGGGTTCGCTTGATGCGCGCCGCCTGCTCCGCCCTGGACAGGCCCATGATCTCCAGCGGCAGCGCCACATTGCGCTCGATCGTGCGCCACGGATAAAGTGCGGCCGCCTGGAAGACATAGCCATAGGCGCGGCGCTGGCGCGCCTGCTCGGGCGTCATGCCGTTGACGGAAATGGCTCCCGATGTCGGCTTCTCCAGATCGGCGATGACGCGCAGCAAGGTCGTCTTGCCGCAGCCGGAGGGCCCGATGAAGGACACGAATTCGCCCTTGCCGATGGTCAGGTCGACATTCGACAGCGCCTGCACCGGACCGTCATTGGTCTGGAAGGTCAGGCCAAGCTTGCTTGCCGAAACAACGGCTGGCGATGCTCCCGTCATCGGCCGTAGCCTGTCGCTTCCGGCCACTGCGGCGCCGGCCGGAATCCGATTGATTTTACCCCGATGTTGCTTTCCACTCGCCCAGTCCTACTCGCCCCAGTTCTACGTGCCGCAGTTCTACGTGCCCTTGTCCCATCAGATAGACGCCCGGAGTTGCCCCGATGTCGCCCAAACCGACGTGCCATCTTATCCGCCCTGAAAGCTCTTATGAAGGCAAGCAGGGCCTGAGCTATTTCGCCGGTATCGCCGCCGAAAGCGTCGGCTCTTCCGGCATCTGCATGCATCTGCTGACCATGCCTCCGGGCGCCCGCGCCAAGGCGCATATGCACGAAAACCATGAAACCGCGATCTATGTGCTCTCCGGCGAAGTCCATACCTGGTATGGCGACCGGCTCGAACAGCATATCGTGGTCAAGGCCGGCGATCTTTTCTATATTCCCCCCGGTGTGCCGCATCTGCCGGCCAATCTGAGCGACAGCCCCGCCTCGGCGGTTATTGCCCGCACCGATCCCAACGAACAGGAAAGCGTCGTCCTGCTGCCGGAACTGGACGGGTTGGTCGCCTGAGGACTGGGTCGAGGCGGCGGCCGTCATCGGCACCGTCACGAACATGATTTCAGCGGCCCCATCTCCTCAAGGCCGGGAATGGTCACGAAGAAACCGTCCCCTCCTTTGTTGATGACCTTGACGACATCCGTGGTCGTCCCCTTCTCGCCCTCGGCGAAACAGGTGGAGCTCAACAACTGGGTGCCAGGCGTCGTCGTCAATGGCTGTGCGAACTCGCAGCCGCTGCCATAGGTTTCGACGCCCTCGGCGGTCAGCACGACATAATCGTCGCTGTCCTGATAACCGAGCCGTACACCAGCGCAGCCGACCTCATTGCCAAAGGAGCCGGCAAGGACGTCCGCCGCCGGCCCGGCGGCAAGGATCACCGCGGCCATTGAGATGATCGCTCCGTGGCTCGCCAAGCTCAAACGCCCGTCGCCGGGATGCCTGTACGCTCCACCTTGCGCGGCGCGGAAATTTCCTTCCAGGTCGACAGTGCCCGGTTGACCGCCGCGTTCGGCTCGCGAGCGACGAATTCGCCATGGCCGGGCTTTGCCTTAACCTCGTTTTCCTCGATCGACAGTTCGCCGCGCGAGAAGACGAAGCGCGGCAGGCCGGTTACCTCAAAACCTTCGAAGACGTTGTAGTCGATCACCGACTGCTGCTTCTTGGCCGTGATCTTCTTCTTGCGCTTCGGGTCCCAGACGAGAATGTCGGCGTCCGCGCCTTCGACGATGGCGCCCTTCTTCGGATACATGTTCAGTATCTTGGCGATGTTGGTCGAGGTCACCGCGACGAACTCGTTCATCGTCAGCCGGCCGGTGTTGACGCCGGTCGTCCACAGCACTGGCAAACGATCCTCGAGCCCGCCCGTGCCATTCGGGATCTTGGTGAAGTCGCCGACTCCGTTGCGCTTCTGCTTGGTGGTGAAGGCACAATGGTCGGTCGCCACCACTTGCAGCGACCCGGACTGCAGGCCCGCCCACAGCGAATCCTGATGCCATTTGTTGCGGAAGGGCGGGCTCATGACGCGGCGCGCCGCATGGTCCCAGTCCTTGTTGAAATATTCGCTCTCGTCCAGCGTCAGGTGCTGGACCAGCGGCTCGCCGAACACCCGCATGCCTTTCTGGCGCGCCCGGCGGATGGCTTCGTGCGCCTGCTCGCAGGAGACATGCACGACATAGAGCGGCACGCCGGCCATGTCGGCGATCATGATGGCGCGGTTGGTCGCCTCGCCTTCCACTTCCGGCGGGCGTGAATAGGCGTGCCCTTCGGGGCCATTGTTGCCCGCCGCCAGCAGCTTCTGCGATAGCGCCGCCACCACGTCGCCATTCTCGGCATGGACCAGCGGCAGCGCGCCAAGATCGGCGCAGCGCTGGAACGACGAATACAGCTCGTCGTCGTCGACCATCAGCGCGCCCTTGTAGGCCATGAAATGCTTGAACGAGGTAATGCCCCTATCGACGACGGTGGCCATCTCGTCGAACACCTGCTTGCCCCACCATGTGATCGCCATGTGGAAGGAATAGTCGCAGGACGCCTTCGAAGTCTTGTTGTCCCACATCTGCAGGGCCTCGAGCAGCGATTGCCGCGGCGCCGGCAGGCAGAAGTCGACAACCATCGTCGTGCCGCCGGCAAGCGCGGCGCGCGTGCCGGATTCGAAATCGTCGGCCGAATAGGTGCCCATGAACGGCATTTCGAGATGGGTATGCGGGTCGATGCCGCCCGGCATCACATAGCAGCCGCTGGCGTCGAACTCATGGTCGCCATGCAGGTCCGGCCCGATGCCGACGATCTTGCCGTGCCTGAACAGCACGTCGGCCTTCCACGTCCGGTCCGCGGTGACGATGGTGCCATTCTTGATGACTTTGGACATTTTCTTGTTCCCCTATATGTCCGCGTTGGCAAGCTTAAGCTTTCTTCGATCTGGCGGTTCCCGCGTCCTGACCGCTCAAAATTTCCCAGGCGGAACCGAATTGTGGCCGATGCTTGCCGATGTCTGACATGGTTTGGTCAAGCGATTGCAGGATCCCGTCAAGCTCAATCCAAAGATCCTGGTTTCCATCCAGAACTCCGGAGAAATCTTGAGGCAGTTCATAAGTAGATCGCCATCGTGGAACGTCACTGCGATCAACGGGTTTTCAGTCAGTATGGATATCGCTTTGGGGACCACATATTCCAGCCCGAATCCTTGGCTGACCAGCAGCCTTATTTGCTCCCCCCTAAGGTTCCGCAGCGGCGTTGCCAACGCGATGCTGCATTGTTCGACGAGAGAGGTTTGAAATGGAGGCTGATCTGCCTTCCAGCCCAGAAGCACGTTGAGCGTCCGATCCTCGTCAAGATTGCGACGCGGCTTCATTCGACAATCACCGCCGTATCGACCACCGCGTGGAACAGCACATCGGCGCCGGCCGTTGCCCATTCCCTGGTGATCTCCTCGGCCTCGTTGTGGCTGAGCCCGTCGACGCAGGGACACATCACCATCGCCGTCGGTGCGACGCGGTTGATCCAGCAGGCGTCATGGCCGGCGCCGGAGACGATATTGCGGTGCGTATATCCCAGGCGCTCCGCCGCATCCCGCACCGCCTTGACGCAGCCCGCGTCGAAAGTGACCGGATCGAAATGGCCGACCTGCTCGATTTGATATTTAATGTCGAGCGCGTCGCAGATCGTGTCGATGCCTTCCCGGATGCGGCCGTCCATGGCGTCCAGCACTTCCTTTTCCGGTGAGCGGATGTCGATGGTGAAGACGGTGCGACCGGCGATGATGTTGCGCGAGTTCGGATAGACCTCCATATGGCCGACCGCGCCAACGGCGTCCGGCTGGTAGTCCATGGCGATCTCGTGCACCAACTCGATCACCCGCGCCATGCCGAGCCCGGCATTGCGCCGCTTCGGCATCGGCGTCGAGCCGGTATGCGCCTCCCTGCCGGTCAGCGTCACCTGCAGCCATTTCAGTCCCTGGCCATGGGTGACGACGCCAATGTCGATGCCCTCGTCCTCGAGGATCGGGCCCTGCTCGATATGCAATTCGAAGAAGGCGTGGATCTTGCGCTCACCGACTTTCTCGGTGCCCTTCCAGCCGATCCGTTCGAGCTCCTCGCCGAATTTCTTGCCGTCCTTGTCGACATGCGAATAGATTTCGGCCTGATCGAGCACGCCGGCGAATACCCCGGACGCCATCATCGCCGGCGCAAAGCGCGCGCCTTCCTCGTTGGTCCAGTTGGTGACGACGATCGGGTGCTTGGTCTTGATGCCGAGATCGTCGAGCGAGCGCACAACCTCCAGGCCGCCGAGCACGCCGAGCACGCCGTCATACTTGCCGCCGGTCGGCTGCGTATCGAGATGGCTGCCGACATACACCGGCGGCAGGCTGGGGTCGGTGCCTTCGCGACGGGCAAACATCGTGCCCATCTCGTCGACGCCCATTTCGAGCCCCGCCTCATCGCACCAGCGCTTGAACAGATGCCGCCCTTCGCCATCCTCGTCGGTAACGGTCTGGCGATTATTGCCGCCGGCAATGCCGGGGCCGATCTTCGCCATCTCCATTATCGAATCCCACAAACGGTCTGAATTGATTCGCAGATTCTCGCCGGGGGCGGCCATTCAAGTTCCTCTCATTTACTCACATTAGGACGACGGTTCCCGTCGTCGCCCTACATGTTGGGGAGCATCTAGTCCACCGCCCTCAGCACTTCGCGCACATGGTCGATCAATTCGTTGATCTGGCCCTTGGTAATGATGAGCGGTGGCGACAGAGCGATGATGTCGCCGGTGGTGCGGATCAGCGCACCGCGGTCGAACGCCTTGACGAAAGCCGAGAAGGCGCGCTTCGTCGGCTGGCCTGCGATCGGCGCCAGCTCGATCGCGCCGATCAGGCCGATGTTGCGGATGTCGATGACGTTCGGTTCGCCCTTCAGCGAGTGCAGCGCGTCCTCCCAGTACGGCGCCAGTTCCTCGCCGCGCGTCAGCAGCCCCTCTTCCTTGTAGGTGTCGAGTGTGCCCAGCGCCGCCGCGCAGGCGATCGGATTGCCCGAATAGGTGTAGCCGTGGAAGAACTCAATCATATGCTCGGGCCCGGTCATGAAGGCGTCGTGGATTTCCTTCTTGACGAACACCGCGCCCATCGGGATGACGCCATTGGAGACGCCCTTGGCCGTCGTCATGATATCCGGGGTGACACCGAAATAGTCGGCGGCAAACGGCGTGCCGAGGCGGCCAAAACCGGTGATGACCTCGTCGAAGATCAGCAAGATGCCGTGCTTGGTGCAGATCTCGCGCAGCTTCTGCAGATAGCCCTTCGGCGGCAGGATGACGCCGGTGGAACCGGCAACCGGTTCGACGATGACTGCGGCGATGGTCGACGCGTCGTGCAGGGCGACGATGCGTTCCAGCTCGTTGGCCAGTTCCGCGCCATGCTCGGGCACGCCTTTCGTGAAGGAGTTCTTTTCCGGCAAATGCGTGTGTGGCATGTGATCTACGCCGCCGAGCAGCGTGCCAAACATCTTGCGGTTGGTGACGATGCCGCCGACCGAGATGCCGCCGAAATTGACGCCGTGATAGCCGCGCTCGCGGCCGATCAGCCGGGTGCGCGAGCCCTCGCCTTTTACGCGGTGATAGGCGATCGCCATCTTCAGCGCCGTCTCGACTGATTCCGAGCCGGAATTGGTGAAGAACACATGGTCCATGCCCTTCGGGGCGATGTCGACCAGGCGATTGGCCAGCTCGAACACGATCGGGTGGCCCATCTGGAAGGCCGGCGCATAGTCGAGCTCTGCCGCTTGGCTCTGGATCGCCTCGGTGATCTTCGGGCGGCAGTGGCCGGCATTGACGCACCACAGGCCGGCGGTGCCGTCGAGAACCTTGCGCCCGTCGCTGGTCGTGTAATGCATGTCCTTGGCCGACACCATCATGCGCGGCGCCTGCTTGAACTGCCGGTTTGCCGTGAACGGCATCCAGAATGCGCTGAGATCGTTCGGCGTGACTTTCAGCCGGTTGGACATGACCAAGACTTCCCCTTGTAACCTGTTTCGGTGCGGCTAACGCTTGGTCTTTCCAACACTTGGTCTTTGCTGCGTTTTCGTGCTACGCAAATTTTTGACCGGTTGGACAAACGTTAGCACCGCCTTATCAGCGGTCAAGGGATTACTAGCGGAAATGCGGCTTTCGAAGTGCGCTCCACAGGGCGGGGAAAAACTGGTCCAGAGAATTGGTCCAGACGCTCCTCACAGCGAAGGTTGTTCGAGGTGACGGGGGCGGTCGAAAGCTCCGCTCCACGCCGCACCCGCATCCAGCTGGAAAAGCGCGAGCTCATTCTGGAGGCGGCGCTCGAAGTCTTCTCCACCAACGGTTTTCGCGGTTCGACCATCGACCAGATCGCCGAAGCCGCCGGCATGTCGAAGCCGAACCTGCTCTATTATTTCCGCCGCAAGGAGGACATCCACGAGACGCTGATGCAACGGCTTCTCGACACCTGGCTGGCGCCGCTGCGCGAACTCGACGACATTGGCGATCCGCTGACCGAACTGCGCAACTACATCAGGCGCAAGCTCGAAATGGCGCGCGATTTCCCGCGCGAGAGCCGGCTATTCGCTAATGAGATCCTGCAGGGCGCGCCGCGCATCATGCCGATGCTGGAAGGTGAGTTGAAGACGCTGGTCGACGAGAAAGCCAACGTCATCAAGGGCTGGATGCGCGCCGGCAAGATTGCCCGCACCGACCCCTGGCACCTGATCTTCTCGATCTGGGCGACGACGCAGCATTATGCCGATTTCGACGTCCAGGTCCGCGCCGTGCTCGGCCCCGACCGCGGCGGCGACGGCCGCTTCGAGGATGCCGCAAGGTTTCTCGAGCAACTGTTCATCGACGGGCTGAAGCCGAAAGACTAGCCTTGATGGTTCACGCGCTGCGCCGCGCGGCCGGCAGCGCATCGAGCAGCTTCTGCAGCTTGGCGATCGAATTCTGCTCGGCGAGCGGCGTGTAGACGATCAGCTTCATGTCCGAGCCGTCGTCGATCGACAGGCTCATATGTTCGAACGCCATGGCGCCCGCTATCGGATGCCTGACATGCTTCACACCCGATAGGTTGCGGGCCACATCGCGCAGCGGCCACCAGGCGCGGAACTCCGGGCTTGAACGCGTCATCAGCGCAATCAACCGCTCGAAATCCGGATCGCCGACATACTTCGCGCTTTCCGCCCGGAATGACGCCAGCACGGCGCGCGCCAGTTCCTCCCAGTCGGCGAGCAGGCGCCGATGCTGCGGGCTGGTGAAAACCATATGGACGATGTTGCGGGCATCGCCCTCCAGCAGGCCATAATCGCCGAACACGGCTGCCGCCGCCGGGTTCCAGGCCAGCACATCCCAGCGCCGCCCGACGACATAGGCCGGCTGCAGGACCAGGCTCTGCAGCATGTGCAGCAAGGGGCCGTCGATCTTTTCCGGCGCGTCGACGCGACGCTCCGGCTGCGGCCGGCCGGCGAGAATAAACAGATGCCGTTGCTCAGCCGCGTCCAGGCGCAGCGCCTGGCTGAGTGCGGTCAGCACTTCCACCGACGGCCGAACGTCGCGGCCCTGCTCCAGCCAGGTGTACCAGGTCGTGCCGACGCCGGCGATCATCGCCACCTCCTCGCGCCGCAGCCCGGGCGTGCGCCGGCGTAAGCCGGTCGAGATGCCGGTGGCCGAAGGCGTCAGCCTTTCGCGCCGCGAACGCAGGAAGGCGCCGAGCTCGCGGCGGCGGCTGTCTTCGGCGGAATGCGCGGTGGAATCCATGGCCGCTATTATAGCAGTACCGATACCAGGATAAAGTTTGAACTGTTTGGCAAGTGGCTGGTGCCCCATCTTTCCGCTCAGAGCGATGAGATGGAGGCTCTGAACATGGAACTGAAAGACAAGACAATCCTCATCACCGGTTCGACCGACGGCGTCGGCCGCGTCGTCGCGCAAAGGCTCGGCGCCGGCGGCGCCCGCATCCTGGTGCATGGCCGCGACGCGACCAGGGGCAAGGCGATCGTGGCCGAGATCGAAGCCGCCGGCGGCAAAGCCGAGTTGCTCGTGGCCGATCTCTCCTCCCTGGCCGAGGTCCGCCGCCTCGCCGAGGCTGTTCGCGCCCGCACGGGCCGACTCGATGTCCTCATCAACAATGCCGGCGTCGGCACCGCCGGCCCCAACGCCAAACGACAGGTCAGCGCCGACAGCTACGAACTGCGCTTTGCCGTCAACTATCTCGCCGGCTTCCTGCTCACCACGGAGCTGCTGCCGCTGCTCAAGGCCAGCGCGCCGGCGCGCATTGTCAACGTCGCCTCGGCCGGCCAGCAGGCGATCGATTTCGACGACGTCATGCTGACCCGCTCCTATGACGGCGTCCGTGCCTACTGCCAGAGCAAGCTGGCGCAGATCATGTTCACCATCGATCCGGCGGAGCAGCTGAACGGCATCGGCGTCACGGTCAACAGCCTGCATCCGGCAAGCTACATGAACACCACGATGGTGCGGCAGGCGGGCGTCACACCCTGGAGCTCGGTCGAAACCGGCGCCGAAGCCATCATCAACCTCGCCGCATCGCCGGCCCTGGAAGGGCGGAGCGGCCTCTATTTCGACGGCCAAAAAGAATCCCGCGCCGATGCGCAAGCCTATGACGCTAAGACACGACGTCGATTGCGGGAATTGAGCCTCGGTCTTGTCGGGCTCGCACCGGCTTCCGCAACATCGAAGAGAGAAAATTCATGATCGAGAAAGCGCAACACACTGTGGTCGTCGGCGGCTCCTCCGGCATCGGCCTCGCCACCGCGAAAAAACTGCTTGGCCCGGGCATGAAGGTGACGATCACCGGGCGCAGCCGGGAACGGCTCGACAACGCATGGCAAAGCCTTGGCGGTGCCGTCGGAAAAGCTGCCTTCGATGCCGCGAAGCCGGACGAGGTTCGCCGGTTTTTCAGCGATCTCGGCCCTTTCGATCACCTGGTGCTGGCCGCGAGCGGCGGCAAGGGGCTCGGCCCGTTCGAAACGCTTGACCTGACCGACATCGGCGGCGGCGTCGACGAGAAGGTCCGGCCGCAGCTCTCCTGCCTGCAGGCCGCCTTGCCGACGCTGAACAAGAGCGGCTCGGTGACTTTCATCTCGGCGGTGTCGGCGCAATTGTCGGCGCCGGGTGTCGCCGGCATCGCCGCCGTCAACGGCATGCTGCTGACCGTAGTGCCGATCCTGGCAATGGAGCTGAAGCCGTTACGCGTCAATGTCGTGGCGCCGGGCGTCATTGACACGCCCTGGTGGGATTTTTTGCCTGATGAACAGCGCCATGCGGTGTTTGCCGATTATGCAGGCAAGACGCCGGTCGGCCGCATCGGCCGCGCCGAGGACGTTGCTGAGGCGATCGCGTTCCTGGTTTCGAACAGCTTCGTCACCGGCCAGATCCTGACCTGCGACGGCGGCTTGCGGTATGCGGCGTAACGCGGCTACATCTACGCGGCAATCGCTTTCAAAGCGACTGCGCGATCAGCGCCAGAAATCCTCCGGTCAGCGCGACGTTGCCGACAAAGCCATTGATGCGGGACGCGCGCTCGGGACCCTGATGATCCCAGAAATTATGGAACATCGGCGTAGCAACGACAAGGAACAACACCAGGCACAGAGCGGCGGCAGCGGTCCAGATGCCCGCGATCACCAGTGCTCCGGTGACGGTCTGCAGGACGATCCCCAGCCAGAGCACCAGCCGCGCCTGCGGCACGCCGCGCGTCGTCATCAATTGGGTCAGGAACGCCGCGTTTTGGATGTTGCGCAGGCCGGCAAAGACAAAGGCGCCGCCGAGCAGCAGGCGGGCCGCGAATAGAATCTCACTATCAAAGCTTGAAAACATGCTGTTGGTCCTTGGGCAGAAAAGAGGCGCGCGACGCAGGCCGCGCGCCTGGTCCATGCTCAAGCGGCCATGACCGCCGGCATCGGATGGATTGCATGGAACGGAACGCAAAGTCGGTTCCAGGTGTTGATCATGCCGAGTGCAACCGACAGCTTGACCAACTCCTGCTCCGAAAAATGCTCGAGCGTCCTTGCGTAGAGTTCGTCCGAAACACCGTTGTCGGCGATCCTGGTCAGCGCGTCGGTCCAGGCAAAGGCTGCGCGTTCGCGCTCTGAAAATAGCGGCGATTCCTTCCAGGCGGAGACGAGATAGAGCCGCTGCTCGCTCTCGCCGTCGTGGCGCGCCTCGCGGCTGTGCATCTCGACGCAATACGAGCAGCCGTTGATCTGCGACGCCCTGAGCTTGATCAGATGCAACAGGCTTTTTTCGAGCCCGCATTCGTCGACTGCCTTGTTGAGCACCGACACCGCCTTCATGATCTCCGGCGCCGCGCCGAAAAATTGCAGCCTCTCTTTCATCGTTTTTAGCCTTTCATGCTTGCTTGGTTGAACTTGATTTCTGCGGACGCTGACGGCGCTCGACGAAGGCGCAGTTGGCGGCGACCGAACGGGGATCGGCATCGGCCGTGTATTCTGCAACGATGTCGGACAGCCGGGCGTCGGCGAGCGCTGCGCGGTAGGCACGCTCGGCCTTCAGCATCGCCACCTTGATGCCGCAGGGTTTGACATAAACCGAGGCATCGAGCCTGGCGGGGCCGCGCTGGCGGATTTCGGCGCAGCGAAAGGCCGGTTCTCGCCCTTCGACGGCCAACACGATATCGAGCAGCGTAATGCGTTCCGCCGGCCGCGCCAGCCGGTAGCCGCCGGACGGCCCCGGAACCGATTCCAGAATGCCCGACACCGTCAGCATGTTGAGATGCTTGAGGAGATAGCTCGGCGACAGCCCGAACGCTTCCGCCATGGCAGCACCCGGCATGGTCGCGGCGCCATCAACGCCAGCAAGCATCGCGGCGCAGTGGATGGCCGCTTCGACGCCCTCACCCAGCTTCATTTCGCTCTCCTAGTCATGGATATAGATTATCGTGGATAATCTTTGTCCGCAATAGGGAAATTAAAAAAGCGGCGCCCGTGAACGCCGCTTTTTTTTCGCAATGCTATTCCGCCGCCACCTTGGCCATCGGGTTGTTCGGATGCGTCGTCCAGTTGGCGTAGATCGGTGACACCGGCTTGCCGGTGCGCTGGTCCATCACGCCGACCGCCAGCGGCTCCATGGTGATGCAGTTCTCGACCGGGCAGACATTGACGCAGAGATTGCAGCCGACGCATTCGGCCTCGATCACCTCGAAATGCCTGACGCCGTCCACCATGCTGGTGATCGCCTGGTGCGAGGTGTCCTCGCAGGCGATGTGGCAGCGGCCGCATTTGATACAGGCGTCCTGGTCGATATGCGCCTTGGCGATATAGTTGAGGTTGAGATACTGCCAGTCGGTGACGTTGGGCGTGGCGCGGCCGACGATGTCGTCGAGCGAGGCATGGCCCTTCTCGTCCATCCAGTTTTCCAGGCCGGCGATCATCTCCTGCACGATCTTGAAGCCATAGGTCATTGCCGCCGTGCACACCTGCACATTGCCGGCGCCGAGCGCCATGAACTCGGCGGCGTCGCGCCAGGTGGTGATGCCGCCGATACCGGAGATCGGCAGGCCATGCGTTTCCGGGTCGCGCGCGATCTCGGCCACCATGTTCATCGCGATCGGCTTCACCGCCGGACCGCAATAGCCGCCATGCGAACCCTTACCGTCGATCGTCGGCTCCGGTGCGAAATTGTCGAGATTGACGCCGGTGATCGAATTGATGGTGTTGATCAGCGACACCGCGTCGGTGCCGCCGGCAAGGGCAGCGCGTGCCGGCTTGCGTATGTCGGTGATGTTGGGCGTCAGCTTGGTGATGACCGGCATGCGGGTGTTGGCCTTGCACCAGCGCACCACCATTTCGATGTATTCCGGCACCTGGCCGACCGCCGCACCCATGCCGCGTTCCGACATGCCGTGCGGGCAGCCGAAATTGAGCTCGATACCATCAGCGCCGGTCTCCTCGACCACCGGCAGGATAGCCTTCCAGGCATGCTCCTCGCACGGCACCATCAGCGAGACGACGATCGCCCGGTCGGGCCAATCCATCTTGACCTGCTTGATCTCGCGCAAATTGACCTGCAGGTCACGATCGGTGATCAGCTCGATATTGTTCAGGCCAAGCAGGCGACGATCGGCGCCCCAGATCGCGCCGTAGCGCGGGCCATTAACGTTGACCACCGGCGGACCCTCTTCGCCGAGCGTCTTCCAGACAACGCCGCCCCAGCCCGCCTTGAAGGCGCGGATGACGTTGTAGGCCTTGTCGGTCGGCGGCGCCGAGGCCAGCCAGAACGGGTTCGGCGATTTGATGCCGACGAAATTATTGCGGATGTCTGCCATGCTCATGCCCTCCCGTTCGAGGCAAGTGCCCGATGAATGCTTTCCGCCGCGTCGCGGCCTTGCGCGACGGCCGAGACGGTCAGGTCGTCGCCGCCAAAGATGCAGTCGCCGCCGGCCCAGACGTTTGGCAGCGAGGTGCGGCCTTCGGCGTCGACCTTGATGCGGCCGGCTTCCAGGTCAAGCAAAGCCCCGCTGCCGTTGAGCGCAGCCGGGACAAAACTCTGGCCGATCGCCTTGAACACCTGGTCGGCGGTCAGTGTCAGCCGCTCGCCGGTGCCGACGAGCCGGTCGCCGTCCATCGCGGTGTATTCGAGCTCGATCGCCGACACCTTGCCGCCATCGGCAATGACCCGCTTCGGCTGCAGCCAGTGCCGGATGATGACGCCGTTGGCAGCGGCCAGGTCCTGCTCGAATTCGGAGGCGTTCATGTGCTCCGGGCCGCGCCGATAGCAGATCGTCACCTCTTCGGTCCCGAGCAGCTTCGATTGCACCGCCGCGTCGATCGCCGTCATGCCGCCGCCGATGACGACAACACGCCGGCCGACCGGCAGGCTGGCCAGATCACTGGCCTGACGGAGCTCGGCAATGAACTCGACAGCATTGGTGACGCCTTGCGCCTCCTCGCCATCCGCTCGCAAGGCATTGACGCCGGCAAGCCCCATGCCGAGGAACACCGCGTCGTAATTCCGGGTCAGGTCCGACAGCTGGTAATCACGGCCGAGCGCCTTGCCGTTCTGGATGTCAATGCCGCCGATCGACGTGACATAGTCCACCTCGGCTTGGGCGAAATTGTCGACGCTCTTATAGGCCGCGATACCGTATTCATTAAGGCCGCCGGCCTTCGGGCGGGCTTCCAGGATGGTCACGTCGTGGCCGTAGCGGGCGAGCCGATGGGCGGCCGCTAGCCCGGCCGGACCGGCGCCGACCACGGCGACGGTCTTGCCGGTCGGTTCGGGGCGCTTGTAGAACTGCTTGTTTTCGGCCATGGCGACATCGGTGGCGTAGCGCTGCAGGCGACCAATCTGCACCGGCTTGCCTTCGGCCACTTCGCGCACGCAGACCTCTTCGCACAGCGTCTCGGTCGGGCAGACGCGGGCGCACATGCCGCCCAAGATGTTCTGGTCGAAAATCGTCTTGGCTGAGCCGATCGGATTGCCCGTCGAAATCTGGCGGATGAACAGCGGGATGTCGATCGAGGTCGGGCATGCATTCATGCACGGCGCGTCATAGCAGAAGTAGCAGCGGTCGGACTCGACCAGCGCCTCGTGGTGATCGAGCGGCGGATGCAGGTCGGCGAAATTATCGGCGTATTGTTCCGGCGAAAGCCGCCCGCCGGCAATGCCTTGCTTGAACTGGCCTTCTGCCATCGTCAGTTCCCCATGTTCTTGTTTTGGGGAAGGCTAGCACGTTTTATTTTTTTATCAATTGGTCAATTTTCGGCGCAAGCGACTGAAAAGCTTCAACAAACATGACTGTAATAATCATGTTTTTCCAAACGGCCATATACGTCACGAAGCAGGTACGGAACCGCATTCAGGAGCGTTGCCATGGATCAACCTGATCTCGTCGCACAGCGCGACAAGTTCGGAAGTGAGCGACATCCGGCGCATGGATCAACAACCCCTCGTTGACTGCAAGCAAAGTCGAAAACCACAGGGCGCGCAACCCGGTAACATTTCCGGTTTGCCGTCATCTTTTTTGGTTGGCTGTCGGATTTTCGTCGTGAAGATCGTCCTAGAATGGATCGCGCATGATCGAAAAACCGCAAGGAGCACGACAATGCCACAGTCCCCCATGCCCTTCTTCTGGTACGAGCTGATGACCACCGATCTCGACGCCGCCGAGGCGTTCTACACCGCCGTGGTAGGCTGGCGGGGGCAGCCTTTCGACGGGGCGCCGGGCATGCCGCGCTATATCGTCATGAATGTCGGCGAGCGCGGCGTCGGCGGGCTGATGACGCTGCCCGATGACGCGCGCAAGATGGGAATGCCGCCGGCCTGGATCGGTTATATCCTCACCAGGGATGTCGATGCCGCAACGGCCTCCCTCAAGAAGGCTGGTGGCGCGGTTCACCGCGAGCCAGACGACATTCCGGGCGTTGGCCGCTTCGCCGTCGTTGCCGATCCGCAAGGCGCGATGTTCAACTTCCTGCAGCCCAGCGGTCCCGACCAGCCGCCGCTACCATTGGCGACACCCGGCAACATCGGCTGGCATGAGCTCTACACATCAGACTGGAAGGCGGCGTCCGATTTCTATTCCAGTCAGTTCGGCTGGGAGAAGGGCGACGCCATGGATATGGGTCCGATGGGCGTCTACCAGCTTTTCGCCTTCGGCGGCGAGCCCGTTGGCGGCATAATGAACAAGCCCGAGCAGATCCCGATGCCGGTCTGGCAGTTCTATTTCAACGTGCCCGGCATCGACGCGGCAGCCAAGCGCGTCACCGACAATGGCGGCAAGATCCTGATGGGTCCGATGGAGGTCCCCGGCGGCAGCTGGATCGTGCAGTGCACAGACCCGCAAGGCGCCCATTTCGCGCTAATGGCACCGGTGCGGTAGCAACGTCGCGTCGCGATTGGCGAAACCGGCAGCAAAAACCGATCTCCCCCCTCGTGGGGGAGATGTCCGGCAGGACAGAGAGGGGCGCTGTCCCTCCAACCTTACGCTCTTTGAGAACTATTCCGGCGTCAGCACGGAAACTTTGAGATCGGGCTTCTTGGCGCCGCTGAGCTGGATGGTCGCCGGGCCGGCGGCTAGCTTGAAGCGCACGCTCTTGCGGATCCCCGGACAGGTTTTTATACCACTGAAAGCCGCCGACTTCACGGCTTTACCGTCCTGAACGACATCGATCCAAGCCTCATCAGACAGGCTGATCTGGAGCTCTCCCTCCGGGGGCACGGCCACGCTCGCCATCGCGCCGAATGTACCGGCTGCCGGCGCGCGTTCCGGCGGAACGGTGAAGCTGATCGTGCCGACCGGCGCCAACGCCACATCTGCAGCCTCGCCGACCGAAAGGTCAGCGCCGGACTGCGCGGCGGGCGCCGCCGCAAACAGGGCCTCCTCGCGCGTCACCGGCCATTTGAAGGCAGCACAGCCGGCATCGTCGGCCGTGGCGACGCTGGTGCCTGCAAGGATGGCGAATAGGCTGACGACGACTTTTCTCATGGCAAACGGAACCCACATGGTTTGGAGTGTCTGGATATCACTACAACTATAGCATTTAAAATACAACCCTGGAGAGAAAAATATTAAAAGAACGAGGAACATTTCCAATCACTGATTGTGGCTGGCGGGCCATGCGAAGTGAATGGTCCCCTGTCGGGCGATGATCTATGGCCGGTTCGGGGGTAAAATGGAGTCTTAGATGAAGCTTTTCGACGGTCTTGTCAGATATCAGCTGCAGGCTCTGGCCGCATTGCGCTTCGTGACGGCACTGCAATTCATCGAACATGGTACGCAAAAGCTGTTCAATTTCCCCGTCGGCGACCATGCCGGCGCCCTGAGCGGGCTATCGCTGACCGCGGCCATCCTGGAATTCGCCGGTGGCATCCTGCTGGTATTGGGGCTTTTCACTAGGCCGGTGGCATTCCTTCTCAGCGGTGAGATGGCGATCGCCTATTTCATGGCGCACATGCCGCGCGACTTCTTCCCGGTCAACAATGGTGGCGATGCGGCAATATCGTTCTGCTTCATCTTCCTCTATCTGGTATTCGCCGGCGCCGGCGCATTGGCGCTGGATAACCGCCGCAGCGCCTGAAACCTCACCCACGCATCCGCTCGAAGTTCGCGTCGAACAGTGGGACCGGCTGCATGCGCGCAACATGGCGTTTGCCCAGAAGCTCGATCTCAAAACCGTCGACTTCGTCGGCAATCTCTTTCGGCACATAGCCGATAGCGACGGATTTTTTCGAATGATGCGCATAGCCGCCCGACGTGACCCAGCCGCGCACGGCGCCGCCATGCCAGATTGGTTCGTCGCCGATGACGTCGGCATCGACAGCATCGACGACAAAGGCCCGCAGCCGCAGTCTGCCGCCTTGCTTGCGCTCTGCCAGCGCCGCCTGCTTGCCGATGAAATCGGCCTCCTTGGCATAGGCGACGAAGCGATCGAGGCCGGCCTCCAGCGGCCCATAGATCGGCCGGTATTCGCGCGCCCATGAGCCGTAATTCTTTTCCAGCCGCAATGCGTTGAGCGCTCGCGAGCCGAACAGGCCGATGCCGAATTCTTCGCCCGCCGCCATCAGCGCCTGATAGGCGGCGCGCTGATATTCCGGCGCCACCCAGATCTCGTAGCCGAGATCGCCGGTGTAGCTGACACGCCCGACCAGACACGGCGCCATGCCGATGTCCATCTTGCTGATGGCCATGAACGGAAAGGCCGTATTCGACACATCAGATCGTGTGACCTTTTCAAGAAGGTTCCGCGTGCTCGGCCCGGCGATCGATAAGCCGGTGAGTTTTGCTCCCAGCGCTTCGATACTGACCGAGCCGTCCTTCGGCAGATGCGCTTCGAACCAGCGCATATGGTACTGCTCGGCGACGCCGGAGCCGGCCAGGAACCAGCCGTCCCTTTCCGAATTTGGGCTGCTGAGATTGGCTAGCGTGAAATCGCCAATCAGCCTGCCGTCTTCCTTCAGCATCGGCGCCAGCGTCATGCGGCCGGGCCTTGGCAGCTTGCAGGCAAGCAGGCGGTCGAGCCAGGCTGCAGCGCCCTCGCCCGTCACCTTGTATTTGGCGAAGCTCGAAATCTCCGACAGGCCAACGCCTTCTCGAACGGTCTTGACCTCATTTGCGACATGCTCGAAATCGCTCGAGCGCCGCCACGAGAACTCGTCCCTCACGCCTTCCGGCGCATACCATAGCGGCACTTCCAGCCCATAGGCGACGCCCCATTGCGCGCCTTTGGCCGACAGGAGATCATAGACCGGTGTGGTCCTGAGCGGCCGTCCAGCGGGCAGTTCCTCGTTGGGGAAGCGGATCGAAAACCGCCGCGAATAGTTTTCGCGCACCTTGGCGTTGGTATAGGCCATCGTGGCCCAGTCACCGTAGCGCGACACATCCATCGCCCAGATGTCGGCGCCGGGATCGCCCTCGATCATCCAGTTCGACAGCGCCAGCCCGACGCCGCCCCCCTGTGAGAACCCGGCCATGACACCACAGGCCACCCAGAACCCCGGCAGGCCGCGCACCGGCCCGACCAGCGGATTGCCGTCCGGCGCGAAGGTGAAGGGCCCGTTGATGATCTGCTTGATACCGGTGTTCTGGAAGGCCGGGAAATGCCGGAAGCCGACCTCCAGCGATGGCGCGATGCGGTCGATGTCGGGCTCGAGCAACTCGTGGCCGAAGTTCCACGGCGTCTGGAACTCGGACCATGGCTTGTTGGCCTTTTCGTAAGTACCCATCAGCATGCCGCCGCGCTCCTGACGCAGATAGAGCTCGCCATCAAAGTCGACTGCATGGATGATTTCCGTGCCGGTCTTCTGGTTCCAGGCGGCGACTTCCGGCATGTCCTCGGTGATCAGGTACATGTGCTCCATCGCCAGCACCGGCAGCTCCAGCCCGACCATGCGGCCGACCTCGCGCGCCCACAGGCCGCCGGCGTTGACGACATGCTCGGCCACCACCTCGCCCTTGTTGGTAATGACGCGCCACAGCCCGTCGGCGCGCCGCACGATGTCCTCGACCTTGGTGAAGCGCTCAACCTCGGCCCCAAGCTTCCTCGCGGCCTTGGCGTAGGCGTGGGTAACGCCGGATGGATCGAGATGGCCATCCTCCTTGTTGCGGACGGCACCGACGAACTGCTTGGGATCGAGCAGAGGCATCAGTTCGGCGGCTTCGGCCGGCGATATCTCCTCGAGCTCGATGCCGAGATAGCGGCCCTTGGCGACAACGCCGCGCAGCCAGTCGAGCCGCGCCTCGGTCGCCGCCAGCAGCACACCGCCGGTCAGATGCACGCCGGTCGCCTGGCCGGACAGTTCCTCAATCTCCTTGTAGAGCGAGATCGTGTATTTCTGCAGCTTGGCGACATTGGGATCGCCGTTGATCGTGTGCATGCCGCCGGCCGCGTGCCAGGTCGAGCCGGAGGTCAATTCATCGCGCTCCAGGAGCACGATGTCGGTCCAGCCGTGCCGGGCCAGATGGAACAGCACGGAGCACCCGACGACGCCACCGCCAATAACCACGACCTTTGCATGTGATTTCATGGGATTCTCGTCATTTCAAAGAGTTGGATGGGTTTCATGATTCTGGAAGAGAAGAAGATGAATCCGAGAAGAGTGGTGCTTAAGGCTCGCTCTGCCCGATCGCTTCCTTGCGCTTGGCTAGGTACGCCTCCAGCGCCTCGCGCCTGGAGATTTCCATCACCGGCTCGGCGTAGTCCTCCAGCGCCTTCTTCCACAGCCTGGTCGCACGCGACGTGGCGTCGAGCCCACCGGCCTCCTGCCAGGCCTCGTAGTTCTGCCAGTTGGACAGTATCGGCTGGTAGAAGGCCGTGGCGTAGCGCTCCAGCGTGTGTGGCTCGCCGAAGAAGTGGCCGCCGGTCGGAACCGCACCCAGAGCCTCGACGGCAAGCTCGGCCTCGTTGACTTCGATCGGGCGCAAAAACTCCATCATGTGCTGGATCATCTCGACGTCGATGATGAACTTTTCGAACGATGCAGTTAGTCCGCCCTCCTGCCAGCCGGCGGCGTGATAGACGAGGTTGCCGTGGCCTAGCACCGCGCCCCACAGCGCCATCAGCGTCTCATAGGCGCCTTGCGCGTCGGCGGCATTGGAGGCTGAGCCCGGTGTCGTGCGATAAGGCAGCTTGTAACGCCGCGCCAACTGTCCGGACGCGATGTTCGCCTTGGTATTTTCAGGCGTGCCGAAGGCCGGCGCGCCCGATTTCATATCGACATTGGAGGTGAAGGCGCCATACATCACCGGCGCGCCGCGACGGACGAGCTGCGTCAGCACAACGCCAAACAGCGCCTCGGCATTCTGCTGGGCGAGCGCGCCGGCAAGCGTCACCGGGCTCATCGCTCCCATCAGCGTGAACGGCGTCACCGCCACCGACTGGCCGAACTCGGCCATCGTCATCAGCCCCTCGGCCATCATCTCGTCGAAGCGGCGCGGCGAGTTGACCGAAATGATCGTGGTGACCCCGGGATCGTCGCGCATCTCGTCAAGCGTCAGTCCGCGCGCGATTGCCATCATCTTGATGCCGTCGAGCGCCCTGCCACGGCCGATGGCCGAGACGTGAAAGCTTTTGTCCGTCAGCGTCAGATTGGCGAAATAGGTGTCGAGATGACGGGAATTCGCCGGCAATTCCACCGGCGCGCAGACCTGGTTGCCGAGCATGTGGATGCAGTTGAAATGCTGCGCCAGGCGGACGAGATCGGAATAATCGCGCAAATTGCCGGCACGGCGGCCGCGCTCCATGTCGTGCACATTGGGCGGCCCGGCGACGAGCGTGAAGTTGATGGTATTGCCGCCGAGGTGGACGGCATGGGCGGGATTGCGCGGCGTCAGAGTGTAGCTGGACTGTGTCGTCTTCAGCGCTTCCTCGATCATGCCGCGATCGATGCGGACGTTCATCGAGGCATGATCGACCTTGGCCCCGGCCTTCTCGAACAGCGACAGCGCCCGCGGGCTCATCACCTCGATGCCGAAATTCTCCAGGATATGCATAGAGGCTTCATGGATCGCCTCGATCTGGTCGGCCGAGAGCATCGCCATCGGCGGATAAGGGTTTGTCACCCGCCTGAGCGGCAGTTGCGGGATGGCGGTCGGTCCCCTGTTGCTCGTTCGCTCGGCGCCGCGCTTGCGTCTTGGTTCGCTCATGCGGCGCATCAAAGCGCCGGCACGAGGATCGAGCTGTCAAGAATCCGCCACCTGCGGGCGTGATTTTAGCCAAGGCGCCATTCCGGGAATTGCATATCGGTAAAAGCGACAACAAACGTCGGAATCTTCATACTTCCTCAGCGCCTGCCAAAGCGGCCGACGAGCCGTTAAGGAACGCCGCAAGATTCCTTTTATGTTTTCGGCCTAATGCTCTTCCAATGCGTAGGTCGAGTTTTAGTAAAATTGTAGCGATTGCCGTGCCGCTGACGCTTTCGGCATGCGCGACGCCGCCGAACCACATCAACGATGTCTGCGCCGTTTTCGACCAGAACGATGGCTGGTTCGACAACTGGCAGGCGGCGGCACAGCGCGCCGAGCAGAAATATGGGGTGCCGGTCCCCGTGCTGATGGCGACGGTGCGCAAGGAATCCGGCTTCAAGAGCAACGCCAGGCCGCCGCGCACCAAGCTGCTGGGCTTCATTCCCTGGAAACATATCTCCAGTGCCACCGGCTTCTCGCAGGCGCTCGACGGCACCTGGGCGCAATACCAGAACGAGACCGGCAGTTGGGCGGCGCGCCGCACCAGGTTTGCCGATGCCGTCGATTTTGTCGGCTGGTATCATTCCAAGACCGCCGACACGCTCGGCGTCGCCCGCAACGACACCTACAATCTGTATCTCGCCTACTATCTTGGCTGGAATGCCTATAAGCGCGGCAATCGCGGCGGCGCCGACGTGCAGCGCTATGCGCACGCCACCGAACAGATGGCGCAGGACTACGCCGCGCAGCTACGGCAATGCGCGCCCTAGCATATCAACGGTATTTCAGCCGCCCTTGGGTTTGCGCGGCTTGCGCGTGGCGTTCTCAGCTTGGCGGCCGTCGCCGACTGTCGGCGGCGTGATTGGTGCCACCGCGCTATCGGCAGAGCTTGAGATGCCGCCGGTCTCTGAAACCTCGTCGCGAACCTCGTGACGGCGGGCTTTGGCGACCGCTTCGGCATTCTCCGCTGCCTGACCCTCGGCATCGGCTTCAACGCTGCCAGTCTTGCCATGCGGGCGCTTGGGCGGATCTCCAGCAAAGCCCGGGCCAACACCGTGGTTTGCATCATCCGGCACGCCCTCATTCGCCGCGTGTTCCTTGTCGAATTTAATCACCGGCTCCATTTTTGCCAGCACGTCGTCGGCCAGCCAGCACAGGCTCATATGACCGTCGCCGAGATTTTTGACCGGCGGCACCGTAGTTTCGCAAAGATTGTCCGGCACAAGTTTCTTGTAGCCGCAGCGCGTCTGGAACGGGCAGCCCGAGGGCGGGTTCATCGCCGACGGAATGTCGCCTTCGAGCACGATATGCCTTTTCACCACGCTGGTATCGGCAATCGGGATCGCCGACAGCAGCGCCTCGGTATAGGGGTGATAGGGCGGCGAAAATATCTGGTCGGTCGTGCCTTGCTCGACGATATAGCCGAGATACATGACGACGACGCGGTCGGCGATGTAGCGCACCACCGACAGATCGTGGCTGATGAACAGCATCGTGGTCTTGTTCTTGCGCTGGATGTCCATCAAGAGTTCGGTCACCGCCGCCTGGACGGACACATCCAGCGCCGAGACCGGCTCGTCGGCCACCACCACCTTGGCGTCGCCGGCAAAGGCCCGCGCCACGCCGATGCGCTGTTTCTGGCCACCTGAAAGCTGGCGCGGCTTGCGCGTCTCGAATGCCCTTGGCAGCTTCACCAGATCGAGCAGTTCCAGCATCCGCTTGCGGCGGTCGGCCACCGTGTCGCCGACATTGAACTTTTCCAGCGTACGGATGATCTGCGAACCGACCGAATGGCTGGGATTGAGTGTGTCGAACGGATTTTGGAACACCATCTGGATCGACGACACGGTGTCGACGCTGCGCTTCTCGATCCCGGTCGACTGGATTTCCTTGTTGCCCAGCTTCACGCGGCCGGAGCTTGCCGTTTCGAGGCCGAGCAACACCTTGGCCAGGGTCGATTTTCCGCAGCCGGATTCGCCAACGATAGCGACGGTCTCGGATTCGCGCGCCATGAAAGAGATCGTCTCGTTGGCCTTGACGACACGTCCTTCGCTCGAGCCGAACACTTCGCTGCCGCCGACTTTGTAGTACTTCCTGAGGTCTTCGATCTGGAGCACCGGCGCACCGGGCACCACGCGCTCGTTGACTTTCTTGGCGCCAGGCGGCAGCGCCTCCCAGTCGATCTCGTTGAAGCGTACGCAGCGCGAGAAATGCCCGTCATGGCCTTCGACCGCGATCATCGGAATTTCGGCGGCGTTGCAGACGCCCTCGACGAAATGGTGGCAGCGCGGGCCGAAATTGCAGCCCTTCGGCCGCTCGTGCGGCAGCGGCAACTGCCCCGGAATGGATATCAGAGGCCGCGAATTCTTGTCGGCGCCCGGCAACGGGATCGAGCGGAACAGGCCTTGCGTGTAGGGATGGCGCATCCGGTCGAAGACGTCCTTGATCTTGCCCGTCTCCACCGCTTCGCCCGAATACATCACCGTGATGCGGTCGCAGGTCTCCAGGATCAGGCCGAGATTGTGCGACACGAAGATCATCGAGGTCCCGAACTTCTCGCCCAGCCCCTTGACCAGATCGACGATACCGGCCTCAACCGTCACGTCGAGCGCTGTCGTCGGCTCGTCGAGCAGAAGCAGCGCAGGCTTCGACAGCAGCGCCATGGCAATGACGATGCGCTGCTGCTGGCCGCCGGAAAGCTGGTGTGGGTAGGAACGCATCATGCGCTCGGGATCCGGCAGCTTCACCGCGCGCACCATTTCCAACGCGCGTTTATAGGCTTCATCCTTCGATACCTTGTCGTGGATCAGTGGCACTTCCATCAGCTGCTGGCCGACCTTCATCGCCGGATTGAGACTGGCCATCGGCTCCTGGTAGATCATGGCGATCTTGTTGCCGCGGATGGCGCGCAGTTCCTCGTCGGACAGTTCTCCCATGTCCTTGCCTTGGAACTTGATCTTTCCGCCGACGATCTTTCCGATGTTCGAGAGGTCGCGCATGATGCCGAGCGACACGGTCGACTTGCCGCAGCCGGATTCGCCGACGATGCCCATCGCCTCGCCGGGCATGACCGTGCAGGAAAAATCCATGACGGCCGGGATCTCTCCCTTGCGGGTGAAGAAGGAGATCGACAGGTTCTCGATCTCGATGATCGGCCCATTGGTCGGCTTGGCGGGATTTCGAACTGCCTCATTCATGGGTCGCTCCAATCCTTGTTCTGCAGGCATGTCGGGCCGAACCCGGCATCGATCTTTCCCGGTTCAATCTTTCCCGGCATCAATCCTTCATCGACTGTTCGCGCAACGAATCCGCCAGGAGGTTGAGGCCGAGCACGAACGACATCAATGCGATCGTCGGCGGCAGCGCCGGGTGGATGAAAGAGCGCAGCAGCCGGCTGGCATCCTTGATCGCCGTGCCCCAGTCCGGGCTTTCCGGCGCCAGCCCCAGCCCGAAATAGCCGAGCGTGCCGAGCAGGATCGTAGTGTAGCCGATGCGCAGGCAGGCGTCGACGATCAGCGGCCCGCGCGCATTGGGCAATATCTCCCACAGCATGATGTACCAGGGCGATTCACCGCGCGTCTGCGCCGCCGCAACATAGTCGCGCGTTTTGATATCCATGACCAGGCCGCGCACGATGCGGAACACGCCCGGGCTGGAGGCGAACACCACTGCCACGAAGATGTTGAGCTGGTTGGGATCGATGTGGATGATCTTGAACGGATCGGCGTCGAAGACAAGGCCGGCATAGATCCAGCCGCCAACGACCAACGTCAGGCCAAGCAGGATATAGAGGCGGTCGGGCCGGTTCTTGTAGCGCGTCCAGAACAGCACGCTGAAGAAGATGATCGGGAACAGGAAGAACAGCCCGGCCATCGCGTAGGGGATCGGCGTGTCCATGATGCCTGGCGTCACCAGGAGGTAGAACAGCAGGATCACCGGGAAGGCCAGCACCAAATTGGCGAGGAAGGAGAGCACCGTATCGATCCTGCCGCCGTAATAGCCAGCCGGCAGGCCGAGCGTGATGCCGACCATCAGTGCAAAGCCGGTTGCCGCCGGCGCGATGATCAGCACGATCTGGCTGCCATAGACCATGCGGGAGAACACGTCGCGGGCGAGCTTGTCGCCGCCGAAATAGTATACAAGCTTCGACGCCGGCTCGATCGCGCCCGGCAGCGCGTCCTTCATGATCGGCACCTGGGCGAGCGGATCGAAGGGCGCGACGGTCGATGCGAAGATCGCCGTGAACAGCCAGAACAGGCAGATGCCGACGCCGACGATGCCGACGCCGCTGTCGAAAAGCTGGCCGTAAAGGCCAAGCTTCTTCTTGTAGCCGAAGCTCGCCCCCATCACCAGGGCGAGAGCGATCCAGACCGGCCAGAAGCGGGTAAGCACGCCGAGTACGACGTTGAAGGCGCTGAGATATTCGACCTGCATCCGCCCGGTCTCCTATTGAACTCTGATGCGGGGATTGAGGAACGCGTAGCCGACATCGGAGATGAGCTGTGTGATCAGGACGATAAACACCGAGACCAGCGAGCAGCCGAGCAGAAGATCGATGTCGTTGTTGCCGGCCGCCTCGACCAGCGTGTAGCCGAACCCCTGGTAGCGGAACATCACCTCGACGATGACGACGCCGGTGAGCAGCCAGGGGAACTGCAGCATGATGACCGTGAACGGTGCGATCAGCGCGTTGCGCAGAGCGTGCTTTACCACCACGCTGCCGAAGGAGAGGCCCTTCAGCCGGGCGGTTCGGATATATTGCTGCGTCATCACCTCGACCATCGAGGCGCGGGTCATGCGGGCGATGTAGCCGATGCCGTAGATCGCCAGCGTCATCACCGGCAAGGTGAAATTGTAGAAGGTGATGCCCTGGCTGGCCGAGGCCGCCGAGCCGTTCAGCACGCCGAGCCAGGAGGCGAAGATGACGGTGAAGATGACGCCCGAAACATATTCGGGCGTCGCCGTCGAGGCGATCGACGCCACCGACAATGTGCGGTCGGTGCGTGAGCCCTCGCGCATGCCGGCAAGAATGCCGATCAGGAGCGAGACCGGCACCATAACCGCAAGCACGCAGAGCATCAGGATGCCGGTGGCGCTGAGCGCCGGAAAGAGTTTCGAGGCGACCGTCGTCTTGAATTTGGTCGAGCAGCCGAAATCGCCTTGCAGGATGCCGGAAAATGTCGGCACGACCGGATCGTTGCAGAAGGAGAAACGCTGCGCTGGCTTGCCTGTCGCCGGGTCGGTCACCGGCTGCTTGGGCACGACGCCCAGCCATTGTCCGTAGCGGACAAAGAAATTCTGCCGATAGCCATGATTGACCAGCCAAGCCTCGAGCTGCTCGGCCGATGTGTGCATTTCGGTTTGGCTGATCGCGAGCTTCTTCAGATTGGGCCCGAGATTGACCAGGAAGAAGACGATCATCGTCAGGCACAGCATCGTCAATGCCATGGTGCCGAGACGCCTGATAACGAAAGAAAGCATGGCGGTCCCCTGCCGGTCGGGTTGGGGGGTGGAACCGGTTTGCAAGCCGTGCCCTGCCGCCAGCGGCAGAACAAGCCTTCAGACCAGTCCCAGATGCAATACCCTTTTTATTGCAGACCCCGGCCGAAGAGTCCGCAACTTTTTGCTGCGCCGACTTCCGGTCCAAGGACCATGCAACGAGCGAGAGAAAGGGGCCAGACGCCCCTTTCCGGATCGTCCGGTCAGGCCTGGTCGAGCCAGACCTTACCGTAGTCGCGCTCGAAGGTCGGGTGCATCTTGTAGTTCTGCACCGCCTTGACCGAATGGCTGTAGAGCTTGCGCCAATAAGGCTGGATGATAATGCCGGAATCCTGCAGGATCTGCTCGATATCCTTCATCATTTCCTTGCGCTTGGCGGCGTCGGCAACTGCCAGCGCAGCGTTGAGCTTGGCATCCCACTCGGGATTCGACCAAGCCGTCTCGTTCCAGGCTTCACCTGTACGATAGCCGATCGCCAGAACCTGGACGCCGAGCGGCCGCATGTTCCAGTTGGTCATCGACAGCGGATACTTCGTCCAGTCGTTCCAGAAGGTCGAACCCGGCAGCACCGTACGCTTTACCTTGATGCCGGCGTCGCGCATCTGCGCGGCGATCGCATCGCCGGTGTTCTTGTGCCAGTCTTCGTCGACCGTGATCAGCTCGTGCTCGAAATCGGCTTGGCCGGCTTCCGCCATCAGCGCCTTTGCCTTGGCCGGGTCGCGAGCAACCTTCGGCAATTCGTAGTATTCGGGATGGATCGGGGCGACATGGTGGTTCTCGGCAACCGTGCCGGCATTGCCGTAGCCGAGCTGGAGGACGACAGCGTTGTCGACCGCGAGCTGCAGGGCGTTGCGAACCTTCTGGTCGCCGTAAGGCTTGTTGGTCACATTGGTGCGGCAGACGATCGTCGAAGCGGTGACGACTTCGGACTTCGCCAGGTCCATGCCGTCGAGGATCGACACATAGTCGGCCGAGGTTTCGAAATTGGTGTGCACTTCGCCAGCTTCGAAAGCGCTGACCATCGCCGCCGGATCGGTGCCGTAGTCGATGAACTCGATGCCGTCGAGGAAGACCTCGCCATCCCACCACTTGTTGTCTTCACGACGCTTGTAGACCACTTTCTGGCCGACATCGTAAGAGACCAGCTCGAACGGCCCAGTGCCGATCGGGCAGGACTTGAAGTCGCCGCCTTTTTCGTCGAACGTCTTGTGGACGATGAGGCCGGGATAGTCGCACACGTTGGGAATGAGGGCGATATCGGGCTTGCTGAGCGTCAGCTTGATCGTGTGGTCGTCGACCTTGGTCACCGCGCTCTCATCCAGCTTGTCGTCCTTGACCAGCGAACCGAGGCGACCGGGCATAGAATTGCCTTCGGCCTTCTTGTCGGCCCAACGCTTGAGGTTGAAGATGACGTCGTCTGCGGTGAACGGATCGCCGTTGTTCCAGGTGACGCCTTTGCGCACATGCAGCGTGTATTCGGTAGCGTCGTCATTCACGTCCCAGCTCTCCAGCAGATAGGGGCGGAATGTGTATTCGGTGGTATATTTGACCAGCGGCTCGAGCGCCTGACGCTCGGCATTGGCGATTTCCGACCAGTCGGACTTGCGCGGATCCTTCGGATCCTTGATCCACTGCGCGACCTTCAATACGCCGCCTTTCTTGCCCTGGACCTCTTCCGCCTTGGCCGGCGTGGGGTCTGCAAGGCCAAGCATGCCATATGCCATCGCCGTCGACGCACCGAAGACGCTGGCGAGAGCCAGAAATTCGCGACGATCCATCTTGCCTGCCTTGGCGTCTTCGGCCATGGCCAGGATGTGATCGGGAACGCGGTCGCCGTTACTCTTGTAGATCGTCATGACTAACTCCCATTGTTGGCTTTCTGCCTTTTAACATTCCGCATTCGCGCCATGATGTCAAAGACGGCACGGATTGGGAACATGCCAAGGAATGTGCAACTTTGAAAGCAGGGCGGTTCGCGCGATAACGACAGTCTTGGCGCAAATTTGCTACTGCGCCAGGGATTTCGCGCGAAATCTCCACGGACAATTAAACCGGGACATTTGCTGCTGCGCCGCTCGTTCTTCGGGCAACCAACTGTTCTGCGCGAACAGCCGTTTTAATATTCCCGTTCATAGAAAACACCGCCTTTGGCTTCGCCGGCGTCGGTTGCCTCACCACGCAGCTTGACGCCGCGCCCGACGTCGAGATCGACGGTTGCCTTGCCCGAGCCGGGCCTATCGCCCTTCTGGATCGTCACGTAAGTGCGGTCGTTGAGATACTTGCCCGCCGAGACGGCGGTGCCGCCCTCTTCGTCGGTGATTACGTCGAGATCGTCGACGCCGATCGCGCTGCGCAGGTTCTGCAGCAGGGAGGTCGAGCCGCCGACGCCGGCCAGTTGTCCGGCAGCCTCGGCAAGCTGCGCGATCTGCAGCGGCGACAGGTTCGACATCGAACGGCCGAAGATCAGCTGCGCCAGCACCTCGTCCTCCGGCAGCGCGGGTACCGAGGAGAAGGTGAATTTCGGGTTGGTCGCCTCGCCCGACACCACGATGGTCACGGTGGCGCTGGTTGTCTTGGATTGCGCCGTAAGGTTGAGGTAGGGCACCAGAGAGCCCGAGAAGCCGACCGTGCCTTCGGTGAAGGTCAGCCGCTTGGCAAGGATCGTCAGCCGCCCGCGCCGCAAGGTGAAGGTGCCGACCGCCTGGGGTGACGATGCCGGACCGGTCAGCCGCAGCGAACCGCCGAGCTCGGCGTCGACGCCCCTGCCCTGGATGAAGATCTGGCTCGGCGCATTGATCGTGACGTCGAGGTTGAGGCCACTGCCGCCGCCACCGCTGCTTGCAGCGGCCGGGCGCAACGCCTTGTCCTGCGCACGCACGGCTGCCGGCGCATTCTTGTGCTTGACGTTGAGCTCGGCCAGCGAGCCGGGCAGCTTTTCGGGTACGGTGATGACGGTCTTGGCCAGGTTGACGGTACCGGAAATCACCGGCCCGGAGGTGAGCGGTCCCTTGATGGTCAGGTCGCCGCCGAGGTTAGCAGTGACCACCTTGCCGTCGGTATAACGGCCGTCGACCAGTTTGACCGACAGGTCGGCTGGGAAACCCTTAGCCGGATCGATGCCGACGGTGCCGCTGGCCGAAAGGCTGCCACGCGTCGACAGCGTGCCGGTCAGGCGGTTGATCCTGGCCACGCCACCACCGATAGCGACATCGGCGGTGATGTCGTTGATCGCGAGCCCCGAGCGCGCGTCGACCAGGCGGGCGCCTGACGTACGGACCGTGCCTGAGATCACCGGCGACGTCGCCGGGCCGCGCACCTGCACATCGACGTCGGCCGTGCCGCTCAAGGACAGGCCTTGCGCGGCGAGTGTCCTGGTGAGGAAGGCGAACGGCACCTTGCCGGAAAAGTTGAGATCAAGGGTGGGCGCGCCTGATGTCGTCATCGTGCCGCCGCCCTTGAGGCCAAGGCCGGCGGCATCGCTCATGTTGGCGTCGAAGGTCAGTCTGTTGCCCGAATACGTACCTGAAGACGAAACGCCCATGCCGCCGAAACCTGCACCGCGGGTCTGCGACGTCTGAACGCCTCTGGCGTCGATCTTGAAGGCGACGGCCGGATTGGCCGGCGCGCCCGTCACCTTCACCGTGCCCGAGACGGAGCCGGCGGCATCGAGGCCAGGCGAAAAACTGTTGGCTATCGAGATCGGGACGCGGGCCAGCGTCGCGTTGAGGTCGAGCGCCTGCCCAGCCTTGCCCGTGACCGTCGCCGTTCCGCCGCCGAGGTTGAGCACCAGCCTGTCGAGGCTGGTCACTCCATTGGCGATGTTGATGGTCGAGGCCTGGGCGATAGCCGCCTTGATGCCGCGAATGGTCGCCTCGCCGGAGGCAAGTTCGACCGTCGTCGTGCCCTTGACCGCCCTGACCCGGCCGCCGGCCTTCAGCGGAATATCCTTCACGGTGGCGCCACCGGAGAAACCGGTCCATTCGCCGTCGCGCTTGAGATCGACGTCGACACCACGGATAACCGTGCCGCCGGAAGTGACGCTGTCGGCACGGATTTTTCCGGAGATCACCGGTGCCGCCAGGTAGTTGGCGATCAGCGCATCGATGGTCACGGCCTTGGCCGAGACATCGCCGCGCGAGATCGAGCCCGTCGTCGCCTTGATGGCGACCTGCGGCACGGCGCCAGCCTTGGAGAAGGCGATCGTGCCGCGCACATCGCCATCGGCCTTTTCCAGTGCCAGGGCAGCAAGCGGACCGATATCGGGCAGGTCCAGTGCTACCGTACCGACCGGCACGAAGGCATCGTCGAGCGCCAGGTCGCCGGAAATACGGTTCTTGCCCAGCGACAGCAAAAGCCCGTTGATGGCGCGTTTGCCGTCCGATGTCGCCAGCACGGCACTACCCTGCAGCGACTGGCCCGCGACATTTCCGGTGAGTTGTACATTCGCCGCCGGGTTGGCGGCATCAGCCTTGCCGGTGGCGGTGAGCTTCAGTCCGGTGATCTCACGCGCCGCCACCGAAAGCCTATCGCTGTTGACAGTCAGCGACAGATCCGGCGCGGTGCTGGCGCCTTGCGCATTCAGCGCGAAAGAAATAGCGCCTTTGGCATCCTTGGATAGCAGCGAGACGTCGCCCAGCGCGCCTTTGACGTCGGCGCTCAGCTTGTTATCGGCAAGGCTCGCCTGCCCGTCTGCGGTCAGCGCGCCTGATGACAGCCTGATCGCGTTGGCGGTGACATTGCCGTTGGCGTCTCGCTTCAGCGCGGCACTGAGTTGCGTCCGCTCGGCGAGCATGCCACGCGCCGCTACTGGCAGCGCCGCCGACGCGGCATCCGCCTTGAGATTTAGATCGATGGCGCCGTCGGCCAGCGAGACCCGCCCGTTGAAGCCGCTGTTCAACGCGTCGCTGGTCACGGTGCCGCTATCGATGATGACAGCGTCGGCGGCAAGGCTGCCGGCGACTTTGGCAGTGACCTTGCCGGCGATCAGCGGCGCGACGGTCGGATTGTCGAGGCCGATTTTTCCGGCGGTCACCGAGCCGAAGATCGGCCCGCTCCGGGCTTTCACGTCGAAGCGGTCGGAGTGCAGCGCAAGCGTGATGCCCTCGATCTTAGCTAGATTGGTGGCGGCCGATGGCAGCGTCGCGGAGATGTCGAGCTTCGGCTGGGTGCCCTGCCCGGCCGCCTTTAGCGACAGCGTCTGCAGCTCGAGCTTGATCGGGCTCTCCTTGCTGCCGAGCGAAAGCGGCAGGCTCGGGCCGGTGGATGCGAGGTCGAGCGAGAAATCGCTGGCACCGTTCGGATTGATGGTGCCGGCTGCCTTGCCGGAGATTTTCTCGCCGGCAAGCGTCGCATGCTCGATGGCGACGCCGCTGGCCGACGAGAAACGGCCAGCCGCATCGAGATTGAGCGGCCCGAGCCCGGCCCGCCGGGTCTGGCTGGTTTCGCCGCCGCTGAGCCGGGCGTTGAAGCGAATGTCTGGGGCAGCCGACGATCCCGTGACTTGCGCGGTGCCGCTGAGCGTGCCCGCGGCATCGAGGCCCGGTGAAAAATCATTGGCAAGTGCTGCCGGCACCGCCGACAAGGTGGCAGCGAGATCGAGCGTCTGGCCAGCCGTACCCGACACGGCAACCGAACCACCGCCGACACCGAGCGCCAGTTTCTCTATGCTCACCATGCCATTGGCGATTGTCAGCGCCGATGGCTGCGCGACCGCTGCCTTGATGCCGCGGATGGTCGCCTCGCCGGAGGCAAGCTCGATGCTGGTGATGCCGTTCGCAACCCTGACCCGCCCGGCCGCGCTGGCCGGAATGCCGGCGACCGTGGCGCCGCCGCTAAAGCCGGTCCAGTCGCCATCGCGCTTCAGGTCGACGTCGATGCCGCTGATCACCGTGGTTCCGGAGGTGATCGTGTCGGCCTTGATCTTGCCGGAGATCGCCGGGGCTTTGAGATAATTGGCGACCAGAGCGTTGACGGCGATTGTCTTCGCCGCCAGTTCGCCGCGCGAAATCGCGGCGCTCGTCGCATCGATCGCGACCGTCGGCGCACCATTGTCATTCGCGAAACGGATCGTGCCACGCACGTCGCCGGCTACCGTTTGGCCGGCAAGTCTGGCCAGCGGAGCAATATCCGCGGCATCGAGGTTCAACGTGCCGAGCGGCAGCAGGTTGTCGTCGAGCCCGAGGTCGCCGGAGACCTTGTTGTCGGCCAGTGAGACGGCAAGTCCATTGATGGAGCGCTTGCCGTCGGTGGTGACCAGCGATGCCTTGAGGTCGAGCGGCTGGTCGTCGACCGAGCCGGTCAGCGAGACATCGGCGGCAGGGCTGGCAATGTCGGCCTTGCCGCTCGCGCTCAACTTGATCTGCTTCACCGCATGGCCGGACGCCGTCAGGCTGTCGCTGTTGGCCGAAACCGAGAAATCCGGTGCGCTGCGCGCGCCGCTTGCCGTCAGCGCGAAACCGACGGCGCCGCCGACCTTCGCGCCGACCAGCGGCGACAGTACCGACACGTCGCCGAGCGTGCCCTTGATATCGGCCCGGATATCGGTGCCTTGCGCACTGGCGGTGCCGCTGGCACTAAGCGTGCCGGAGGTGAGCTGCAATGCGTTGGCGGCGAACGCACCGTCCGGGTCGCGTGTCGCGGTTGCGGAAAACTGCACACGCTCGCCGAGAACCGAGCTGATCTGCGGCGGCAGCGCCGCCGAAGCCGCGTCGGCATTCATCTTGAGCGTCATCGACAGATCGGCCAGCGCCACAGTGGCCGTCACGGACGCATTGAGCGCGTCGCTGCGCAGCGTGCCTTGGTCGACAACGACCTGTTCCTTGCTGACCGAGCCGGCGAGACCGGCGCTGACCCTTCCCGTTATCAGCGGCGCCAATGTCGCAACGTCGGTGTTCAGGCCGGCCGCCGTCAGCTTGATGGTGACGGGCCCGCTACGGTTCTGGATGTCGAAGCCATCAGAATGCACTTGCCCGATCAGGTCGTCCACCCGCGTGCCGCCCGCCACCACGGAGACCAGCGACGCGCCGATATCCACCATCGGCGCCTTGCCATCGCCGAAAGCGCGGACCGTGGCGTCATTGATCGCCACGGTTATCGGCTGTGCCTCGCTGCCGAGGCTAAGCACGATCGGCGGTCCTTTCGCGGCGAGTTTCACAGAAAGATCGCTGACGCCGTTCGGATCGACAATGCCGGCGGCGGTCGCGTGCACGGCGCCGCTGTCGATATTGGCGCGCTCGACATCGACGCCGCCGGCCGCGGTCGCTGTGCCGGCAAGGTCGAAGGTGGTCTTGCCGGCAAACAGCGGTTTCAGGGTTTCGGGCAGGAAGCGCTCGAATTCGCCATCGCCGTTGGCCTCGACATAATGGCCCTTATCGGTGAGCTGATGGCGACCGGTGAGTTGGGTGACGATCCGGCCGTCGACAACGAAAGTCCCAATACCATTCCAGTTGGCGAGCGGTCCTGTGCCGGAAACGACAATGTCGACTGGCGGCGCGCCCGGCAGCTTGAGCAGGTTGGCGATGATGCCGCCGGCCGGCTCGGATGCCTTGAGGTCTAAGTCGAGCTTGTTGTCAGCCGGCGCGAAATGGGCTTTGGCGTCGACCGTGCCTTGCTTGCCGTCATGGCGAACGATGTTGAGGCTGCTCTCGATCGCCAATGGCGAGGCGTCCGCCTTGAGCGCTCCCTTGGCTGCAAGTTCGGCGACGCCGCTGCCGGCCAGAGCCTGCCCGAGCGCGACTTCGGGAAGGTCGAGTTGCTTGACGTCGATGGAAACCGGCAGCGTCGCCGCTCCGCTTTGGCTCGGCTGCGTGCTGGCCACCGGCAGCCGTGCCAGCTCGATGCGCTCGGCCCCAATGCGATCGGCGCTGAAGCTCTTCGACAGGAGTGCCAGAGGCGACCAGTCGACTGCCACCTTGCGCGCCACCATCCAGGCGCCTTCGCGATCCTCCAGAACGACATGATCGACCCTCAGCGCTCCCGACCAGATGCCGTCGATGCCGACGACAGTGACCTTGCGATCGCCGCTCGAGGCCAAGGTCGAGATGATGCCGGCAAGGTTTTCGCGGCCGCCCTCGGTTTTGGTCAGCACGATGAGCGCCCCCACCGCCGCTGCCACGACGATGAGCAGCGTGTAGAAAAGGATACGGAGGATGCGCCTGAATATTGCCATCAGAATGCCTGGCCGATGCCGGCATAAATGCCGAAATGAGGATCGTCGGGGCCGCGGTTGAGCGGCACTGCCGCGTCGATGCGCAGCGGCCCGAACGCCGTCAGATAGCGCAAGCCTACACCCGCGCCGACCTTCATGTCCGAAAAATCGGGGACCTGCCTGGTCGACACCGTGCCGGCATCGACGAACGGCACGACGCCGATCTTGTCGGTGACGGCGATGCGCATCTCGACAGAGGTCTCGAAGAAGGAAAGCCCGCCGATCGGCTCTCCATTGCTGTCCTTCGGGCCGATGCCCTGATAGGCATAGCCGCGCACCGAGCCGCCGCCGCCGGAGTAGAAGCGCCGGTCGGCCGGAACATCCTGAAGACCGGCGCCGATGATCGAGCCGATGGCGACACGTTCGGCAAAAACGAATTTCGAGGCCGAATCGAGCGACTGGTAGGCCGACCCCTCGCCTTTCAGCTTGACGAACGCAGCCCCGCTCAAAATGTCGTAGCTCGGCTCGGCATAGGCCAGCACCCTGAAGCCCCTGGTCGGATTGAGCTTGCTGTCGCGATTATCGTAGACATATTGCAGCGGAATGCTGGCGATCAGATAGGTGTGTTTGCCGAAAGCGTCGTGGATCCTGGAATAGTCGAGCGCGACTTGCGCGGAAACCGTCTGCTTTTTGTCGAGTTCGTAGGACAGGCCGGTGCTGCCCTTGACCGAGAAATGGTCGTAGGCGTCGGGGTGCTCCAGCACGGTGTTGACACTGGCAATGAATTTCGACGCCGGCCCGACCACGCCCGGCTTTTCGAACATGACGCCGGCATTGTAATTGAGCTGGGTCAAGTCGTTGCTGCCGATGCCGCTGATCTTGCCGTCGATGCGCAGCTTTTCGGCGCGGCCAAACAGATTGCGGTGGCCCCAATAGCCCTCGAGGCCCAGCCCTTCGGTGTTTGAGAAGCTGCCGCCAATGCCGAAATAGCGCGGCTTACGTTCGCTTACCTGGACACCGATCGGGATGTTGCCCTCGACGTCGAGGGCGTCGGCTTCCTTCACCGTCACGCTGTTGAAGACCTCGAGCCCGAGCAGCCGGTCGCGCGCATCGTCGATCTCATCGGGCGAATATTGGCGGCCGCGCTTCAGGCCGGTCATATATTCGGTGAAGTCGCGGTCGACCTTTTCGGTGCCCTCGACAGTGGTGTCGCCATAGCCGGCGACCGGCCCGGCCGCGACGGTGAGCGTCACGTCGAGCGTCGACCCGGCGTGCTCGGCGACGATCTCGCGGCCCGTCACCTTGGCCAACGGCCTGCCTTCTTGCTTGAGTGCCCGCACGATCGCCGCCTCGGCCTTGAGCACGGCGCCCGAACCGGCGTCACCGCCGGCGATCAGGCCGAAATCGGCACTTGCCAGCCCCGCTGCATCGCCTTTCAGTCTGATGTTGCCAAGCGTGAATTTCGGCCCGGCTGCTATGCTTATCACCACCGGAATCGGCTGCGGGCCGGAAAACTCGGCATCGGGCGGCAGATCGTCGAGCGGCTTGCCCTGAATAGTGATGGTGACGACACCCTCGTAGCGCGCGTCCGCGTAGAGCGCGGCGACAAGTTGCTCACGGTCGCTGCGCGCCTTGGCCAAAAGACCCAGCGAACCTGATACCGGGTGTTCCTCGTCGGCTTTCAGCGCCGAGGCGTTTTCGAGCTTCTCGGCGAGATCCTCGTCGGCGTCGGGCGCTTCTATCGTCACGGCATAGCGCAGTGGGTCGACGATGTCGGCATCTTCGTCCTTTGACGACCCCCAGAGCTTGATGCCGAAAATCTCGAAGGCTGCCGCACTTCCGGTTTCGGCAACAAGTGCCGTCGAGCACAACAAAGCGAAAAGCAGGGCGCGCGAAAGCGCGCGCTGTGGCGCGGTTCCTCCCGACATCTGCCTTTCATACGCCGGCATTATGCTCCTAGCCTAGCTCGCAAACCTAAAATTGGAATGAAGTTCTGAAGCACTCGTAAAGGGGCCACAATCCAATTGCTGAAATAGACAGGGCTTGGAACTCACACCTTCTGCGTCGCCGCAAGAAAGCGTGATCCCCTGTCCTATGGAGCTACTACCGGTCACCGACCGGAAAGCAAACCGTTGGCAGGCGGATCCTGCCGCGTCCTGATGTTGACAAGCGCGACTGAAGCTTGAAGATTTCTGGACGTAAGCACTTGTCTGGAGGGGTTTATGGCAATGCGCGCGGCTCGTGGTCTATCGATTCTTTTCCTTCTCTTTTTCGCCTGGAGCGGTGTCGCGCAAGCGGCCGAAGCCCGGCGGGTGGTGACATCGGATAATTCCGACTATTTTGGTTTCGATCTCAGATCCGACCAGAATGTCAGCCTCGATCAGTGCAAGACCACCTGCCTCGGCGACCCGGCCTGCCGTGCCTTCACCTACAACCTCAAGGCCAAATGGTGCTTCCTTAAATCCGATTACAACTCGTTGAAACCCTTCGGCGGCGCCGTCGCCGGCAAGGTCGTCAACATCGATGGCGATCCCGACATCGGCGCGCCACCCGAACTCGCCTTCTTCCCCAACTGGATGGCCGACCAGGCCCAGCAATACCGCAACAAGCTCACCGGCCCGACCTACACCAAGCCGACAGAGGGGCTGACGGCGCTGAGGGCCGCCGCCGAACAGTCGGCGCTGACGGGCGATCATCGCTCGGCCATGCACAAATACGAAGCGGCGGTTTCGGTGCTGCCGGACGATGGCCAGCTCTGGCTCGAGCTGGCGCGCGAAACGCTTGCCGTCCATCCGACCGCCAACAGTTCGGAGCCGTCGACCCTACCGGCGAACGCCACTTCCGCCGCCTTCAACGCCTACAAATTGCTGCGCACCACCAAGACGCGCGCCGACGTGCTGGCGCTGCTCGGCGACGGCCTTGACCGCCGCGACCTCTACAGGCCGGCCCTGCAGGCCTACGAGGCGAGCCTCGCTTTGGTCAATTCGCCGGCGGTCAGGGCCGCCTATCAGGATCTCAAGGCCCGCAAGGGCTTCCGCGTCATCGATCATACCGTCGATGCCGACACCAGCGCGCCGCGTATCTGCGCGCAGTTCTCCGAGGAGTTGGTCAAGACCGGCGTCGATTATTCCCAGTTCGTCACCGTCGACAACGCCGCTCCCAAGGGCGTCGAAGCCAAGGACAAGCAGATCTGCGTCGAAGGGCTCGAGCACGGCCAGCATTATGACGTGACCTTCCGCGCCGGCCTGCCGGCCGCCATTGGCGAGGTCACCGCGGCACCGGTGGTACTGTCGATCTACGTGCAGGACCGCGCGCCTTCGGCCCGCTTCACCGGCGACAGCTTCGTGCTGCCCGCCGGCGCACGCCGCGGCATACCGGTCGTCACCGTCAACATGAATGCCGCCGAAATGAAGCTCTTCCGCATCGGCGACCGCTCGCTGGCCCAGCTTCTGTCGGGGTATCAGTTCCTGCGCCAACTTGACGGCTACGACATTTCGAACATCTCCGAACAGATGGGCGAGCCGGTCTGGCAAGGCCAGCTCGACATCGCCAACGACCTCAACAAGGAAGTCACCACCTCCTTCCCCATCGACGAGGCGTTGCCGAAGCGCAAGCCCGGCGTCTATGTGCTGACCGCACAAGCCGTCAACGATCGCAGCGACGACTATGATTCGCACGCCACGCAATGGTTCGTCGTCTCCGACATCGGCCTGTCGACCTATACCGGACAGGATGGGCTGAACGTCTTTGCCCGTTCGCTCGCAACCGCCAAGCCGATTGCCCGCGCCGAGCTGACGCTGCTGGCCAGGAACAACGAGATCCTTGGCACCGCGACCACCGACGCGGAAGGGCGGGCGGTGTTCAATCCCGGCCTGACGCGCGGCGACAGCGGCATGGCACCGGCGGTGCTGATGGCCAAGCAGGGCGACGACGACTTCGTCTTCCTCGATATGGGCCGCGCCGGGTTCGACCTGTCCGACCGCGGCGTCGCCGGACGTGCGGCGCCGGGCGCGCTCGACGTCTATGCCTGGACCGAGCGCGGCATCTACCGCGCCGGCGAGGACGTCCACGTCTCGGCTCTTGCCCGCGACAGTGCCGCCAAGGCGGTCGAGAACCTGCCGCTCACCTTCATCTTCTCGCGGCCCGACGGCGTCGAGGACCGCCGCATCGTCAGCGACGGAGCATCGGCCGGCGGCCACGCCGTCGACCTGCCGCTGGAACCCAACGCCATGCGCGGCACCTGGACAGTGGCGATCCACACCGATCCCAAGCAGGCGGCGGTTGCCAGCCAGATGTTCCTGGTCGAGGACTTCGTCCCGGATCGCATCGAGTTCGACCTGTCCGCCGACAAGCAGGAGATCGCCCAGGGCGAGACCGCCAACATCACCGTCGACGGCCGCTTTCTCTATGGCGCGCCGGCCGCGGGCCTCGCGCTCGAAGGCGAATTGACGCTGTCGACCGCCCGCGACTGGGACCGCTTCAAAGGCTATTCCTTCGGTCTGGCCGACGAACAGTCGGCCGAACCAACGGTGACGCCCTTCACCGGCCTGCCGGTGGTCGGCGACGACGGCAAGGCGACCTTCCCGGTTTCCGTCGATCAATTGCCATCCACCACCAAGCTGGTCGATGCCAAGGTCACGGTCCGGTTGCGCGAGACCGGCGGCCGTGCGATCGAGCGCTCGCTGAATATCGGCATCCGCCCGCAGGGCCACATGATCGGCATCCGCCCCGATTTCGACGGCGACGAGGTGCCGCAAGGCGGCACGGCCAAGTTCAGCCTGATCGCCGTCGACCCCGACGGCAAGCGTGAGGCGCTCAAGGGTGCGCAGTGGTCGCTGGTCAAGGTCGAGCGCAGCTACCAGTGGTACCGCTCGAGCAATTCCTGGAACTATGAGCCGGTCATCTTCACCAAGGCGGTGGCCAACGGCCAGGTCGACCTGAGCGCCGATGGCGAGGCTACCATGTCGCTGCCGGTCGACTGGGGCCGCTACCGGCTCGATATCGAGACAGCCGATCCGGAAGGCCCGGCGACCAGCTATGAGTTCGACGCCGGCTGGTATGTCAGCTCGACGACCACCGAAACGCCTGACGGGCTCGAGATAGCGCTCGACAAGGACACCTATGCGGCGGGCGAAGTAGCCAAGCTCAAAGTGTCGCCGCACTTTGCCGGCGAATTGCTCGTCACCATCGGCGCCGACAAGCTCTTGAGGACGGTCACCGCCAGCGTGCCGGCCGGCGGCAGCACCGTCGACATCCCGGTCGGCGACGATTGGGGTGCCGGCGCCTACGTCACGGCAACGCTGTTCAGGCCGGGCGATGCGCAAGAGACGCGCATGCCGGCGCGCGCCATCGGCGTCAAATGGCTGAAGCTCGATCCCGGCTCGCGGAAGCTTGCCGTCAGCTTGGCGCCGCCGGACAAGACCATGCCGCGCCAGCAGCTGTCGATCCCGGTCGCCGTCGCCGGCGTGCAGCCCGGCACCAACGCCTATGTCATGGTCGCGGCCGTCGACGTCGGCATCCTCAACCTGACCAACTACAAGGTACCGGATCCGGAGAACTGGTTCTTCGGCCAGCGCATGCTCGGTCTCGAGGTTCGCGACATCTATGGCCGGCTGATCGACGGCTCGCTGGGCACGACCGGCAAGCTGCGCACTGGCGGCGATGGCGCCAACATGCAGTCGCAAGGCAGTCCGCCGACCGAAAAGCTGGTCGCCTTCTTCTCCGGCCCGGTCCAGCTCGACGCCGACGGCAAGGCGCGGATCGACTTCGACATACCACAGTTCAACGGCACCGTGCGCGTCATGGCCGTCGCCTGGACCAAGGAAGCGGTCGGCCATGCCCAGTCAGACGTCATCGTGCGCGATCCGGTGGTGATCACCGCCGGCCTGCCGCGCTTCCTGGCGCCCGGCGATTCCGCCGTCATGCGGCTCGACGTCGCCGACACCGATGGCCCCGCTGGCGACTACAAGCTGACCATCGACACGACGGGCGACCTGTCTACCGGCAGTGCCGCCTTGCCTGAAAAGCTGACGCTGGCCAAAGGCAAGCGGCAGACACTGACCGTGCCGTTGATTGCGCAGACCGCGGGCAACGCCTCGATCACCATCAAGCTTGCGCATGCCGATGGCACCGCCGTCGAGCAGACGCTCTATGTGCCGGTGCGCCCGGCGCAACTGCCGGTGACCACCCGCATGGTCGTCGACCTCAAGGGCAATGGCGGCGCGCTGCGCGTCGACAAGGAACTGTTGGCGGCAAGCCTGCTCGATGGCGCTTCGGTGAGCGTCGGCGTTTCGCAGTCAGCTGCCTTCGATGTGCCGTCGCTGCTGATGACGCTCGACCGCTATCCCTATGGTTGCGCTGAGCAGACCACCAGCCGTGCCATGCCGCTTCTATACGTCAACGAGATGGCTTCCGGCATCGGCATGGCCAGCGACCCCGATCTGCATGGCCGCGTCCAGGACGCCATCTACAAGGTGCTGAGCTACCAGGCCTCGGCCGGCAGCTTCGGTCTGTGGGGTCCGGGTTCCGGCGATCTGTGGCTCGACGCCTATGTCACCGATTTCCTGACCCGGGCGCGCGAGCAGAAATACGACGTGCCGGCCCTGGCGATGAACCAAGCGCTGAGCAATCTGCAGAACGCGATCGGCTACGACCAGGACGTCCAGGATCGCGGCAGTGAGATCGCTTATGCGCTCTATGTGCTTGCCCGCAACAAGAAGGCCTCGGTCGGCGATCTGCGTTATTACGCCGACACCCAGCTCGAAGCCTTTACCAGCCCGATGGCCGTCGCCCAACTGGCGGCCTCTCTCGCGCTCTACGGTGACACGCAGCGCTCGGAGGCAACCTTCCAGGCCGCGTTGCAACTGGCCAAGTCGACGCCGGAATATGACTATTACCGGTCCGACTATGGCTCGCCGCTGCGTGACGGTGCGGCGATCCTGGCGCTTGCCGCGGAAAGCAAGCCGGTGCCGACCATCGTGCCGGCGCTGATCCAGCTGGTGACCAGGGAACGCGCCGACGCCAGGTGGACCAGCACCCAGGACGAGTCCTGGATGCTGCTGGCGGCCCGCGCGCTGAAGGCCGGCAATGATTCGATCGCGCTGACCGTCAACGGCGCACCGCATGCCGGCGGCTATTCGGACCAGATCGCCGGTGGCGAACTGGCCGACAGTCCGCTGACCATCGTCAACACCGGCAGAAATCCGCTGCAGGCGGTCGTCACCACCGTGGCCTCGCCGATCCAGCCTCTGCCGGCCGGCGGCAACGGCTTTACCATCAGCCGTACCTACTACAAGCTCGACGGCACAGAGGCCAACGTGACGGAGGTCAAGCAGAACGAACGCTATGTCGTCGTGCTCAAGGTTTACGAGCAGAACACCTGGCCTTCGCGGCTGCTGATCACCGACCTGTTGCCGGCCGGCTTCGAGATCGACAATCCGGGCCTGGTCTCCAGCGCCCAATTGACGAACTTCTCCTGGCTGGCGCAGACCGATGCTGCCCATCTCGAATTCCGCAACGACCGTTTCGTCGCGGCCTTCAATCCGAACGACGGCGACGGCGACCGCAACATCACGCTCGCCTACGTCGTGCGCGCGGTGACGCCGGGCATCTACGCCCACCCGGCGGCAACGATCGAGGACATGTACCGGCCGCAATATTCGGCCCGCACCGCCACCGGCATGATGGAGGTCAAGGCGCCGTAACGATGGAGAGGGACGCAGACCGGTTGACTGCAGGTAACGACGTGATGCCGCGCCGCCCCTCACCCTTACCCTCTCCCCGTGAAGGACGGGGAGAGGGGGTCGCCAGCGTTGCGGCCATTCACCTTCTCCCCGTCCTCCACGGGGAGAAGGTGCCGGCAGGCGGATGAGGGGCGGCGCCGTGCTCTCCAAAAGATTCCTCCGCCGAGCGGCCATTGCGGGCATTTCCTTCGCCGCAATCACCGCTGTCGCCCTCTGGCAGCTCGACCGCGCTTTTCCGCCGCCGCTGCCGGCTGCGCTGACGGTCTCGACCGAGGTGCAGGACCGTGACGGCCAGCTGTTGCGGGCCTTCGCCACGCCGGATGGCTATTGGCGGCTTGCGACCAACCTGGACCAGGTCGACAACCAGTTCGTCGACATGCTGGTCACCTATGAGGACAAGCGCTTCTGGGATCATCAAGGCGTCGACGTGCTGGCACTGGCGCGTGCGGCCGGACAGTTCGCGACCAGCGGCCATATCGTCTCCGGTGGTTCGACGCTCTCGATGCAGCTCGCCCGGCTGATCGAACCGCGCGACAGCCGCAGCCTCGGCTCGAAGATCAAACAGATGCTGCGCGCCGTCCAGATAGAACGGCGGCTGTCCAAGCGCGAGATCCTCGAACGCTACCTGACGCTGGCGCCCTATGGCGGCAATCTCGAAGGCGTGCGCGCCGCTTCGCTCGCCTATTTCGGCAAGGAGCCGAAGCGGCTGACGGTCTCTGAGGCGGCCCTGCTCGTCGCTTTGCCGCAATTGCCGGAAAAGCGACGCCCTGACCGCAACCTCGAAGTCGCTCATGCCGCCCGCGACCGCGTGCTGACCCGCATGGTGTCGGCAGGCCTGCTCGGCGAACGCGAGGCCGCGCGAGCCGCGCTCGACGATGTGTCGGGGCTGCGGCGGACCTTGCCGGCGCTCGCTGCTCATGCTGCCTATGCAATGCTGCCCAAGGCCATTCCCGGCCAGAAGCTGCAACTGACGATCCGCAAGAGTGTCCAGGAAGGGCTGGAGCAGGTGGCCAAGGATGCCGCCGCCAAGCTCGGCCCTCGCCTCTCGGTGGCCATGGTGCTGGCCGATGCCCGCACCGGCGATATTCTTGGCGAGGTCGGCTCTGCCGATTTCTTCGATGCCAGCCGTTCGGGCTGGATCGACATGACCAAGGTCGTTCGCTCGCCTGGCTCGACGCTGAAGCCGTTCATCTACGGCCTCGCCTTCGAGCAAGGCCTGGTGGCGCAGGAGATGCTGATCGAGGACAGCCCGGCCGATTTCTCCGGTTACCGGCCGAAGAACTTCGACATGGGCTATCAGGGCGATGTCAGCATCAGGCAGGCGCTGCAATTGTCGCTCAACGTGCCGGCGATCCGCGTGCTCGACGCGGTCGGCCCGGCCCGGCTGATGGCGCGCTTTCGCCAGGCAGGCGTGATGCCGATACTGCCCGTCAACGAAGCGCCTGGCCTGGCGATCGGCCTCGGTGGCGTCGGAGTGACGCTGCGCGACCTCGTCCAACTCTATGCCGGCCTTGCCAATGGCGGCAAGGCACACACGCTGCATGACGGCACCGAGCCGGCGAACACCGAACGCTCGACCACCACCATCCTCGATGGTCAGGCGAATTGGCAGATCACCGACATCCTGTCGGGCGTCAAGCCGCCCCAGGGTGCCGCCCAACGCGGCATCGCCTACAAGACCGGCACCTCCTACGGCTATCGCGACGCCTGGTCGGTCGGCTTCGACGGCCGTTATGTGCTCGGCGTCTGGGTCGGCCGCCCCGATGCCGGCGCGGTGCCCGGTCTGTCCGGCTATGTCTCGGCCGCGCCCATTCTGTTCGAAGGCTTTGTCCGTTCCAGCCTAGCCGCCGTGCCGCTGCCAAGCCAACCGTCCGGCGTCCGCCGGCCAAAGCGCGAAGAATTGCCGGTGACGCTGACGCGCTTCGGCGCCGGCGTCGACGGGCTGGTGCAGGCGACGCCGACCGAACCTGCACCAACCATCGTCTTTCCGCCTGACGGCGCCCGTGTCGATCTCGGCACTTCCTCGGCCGACGCCTCGCCGCTGGTGCTCAAGCTGCAAGGCGGCCGCGCACCGTTCCGCTGGCTGGCCAACGGCAAGCCGCTGGTCGGCATCGACCGGCGGCGCACCGCGACCTGGCAGCCGGACGGCGCCGGCTATTCCACCCTGACCGTAGTCGATGCGGCGGGGCGCGCGGCCAGTGTGAAGGTTTTTGTCGAGTGAAAGTTTCCCTTGAATAGTTTCCGGCAGGTGATTCAGCGGATTGGGTTTTACGCCTTGCTTTCGGCCGCCGGTATTTCCTCGGCCTCTGCTGACGCCCTCCCCGCCGGCTTTGTTCGGCTGGCCGACATCGATCCCAGTATCCGGCAGGATATCCGCTATGCCGGCCTCGAAAACTTCCTGCATCGCAAGGTATGCGGTTACGATGCGCCGGTATGCGTCCTCACCAGCCAAGCGGCGCAAGCGCTTTCCGCAGTGCAGAAAGCGATTGCTGCCGGAGGGCTGACGCTGGTCGTGTTCGACTGCTACCGCCCTGCGCGTGCTGTCTCCGACATGGGTGACTGGACAAAAACGAGCGGACCACCGGACCCGCAATGGTACCCAAAGGTCAAGCGCAAGGATCTCATCGCCAAGGGCTATATCGGCGAACTGTCCACCCATTCGCGCGGATCGACGGTCGATGTCGCCATCACGCGAGCGGACCGCAAGAGCGCTCCGAAACCGGCCTGCGGCGCGACCGATGCCGACACGCTGGATTTCGGCACCGGTTTCGACTGTTTCGATCCGACGAGCGAAACGGCTCACCGACCGATCGCCAGTGAAGCGGCGGCAAACCGCAAAAAACTTGTCGAGGCGATGCGCGCCGGCGGCTTCAAGAATTACGCACGCGAATGGTGGCACTTCACGCTGGAAAACGAGCCGTTTCCAAGAGAGCGCTTCAACTTTCCCGTCACCGCCGAATAGTCCGCCAAAACCTCGTTCGGACGCGACGCCGCCATTGCCGAAGAGCTAGCCGTCTCTAGATAATCGCGTCGGGAGCGTAGGTCCCGTGCAAGGGAAAATAGTTCCTCCCATCGCCGAAAGTAGGCGAAAAATTGCTTCAATAGGCCAAAAAAGGCAACATTGAATGCATCTAAATTCTATCAATTCGGTAGATTTGGCGCGAGTTCAACGGAGGCGGAAATGACCAAACCTCATTTCAGGAAACTGCTCGGCGCACTGGTCGCCACATCGGTCCAGTTCGGCACGCTCGGTTTCGCGTTTGCCGACACCACCATTCTCAACGTGTCCTATGACCCGACGCGTGAGCTCTACAAGCAATTCGATGAGGCCTTTGTCGCCCACTGGAAGACCGAGACAGGCGAGACGGTGACCATCCAGCAGTCGCATGGCGGATCCGGCGCCCAGGCGCGCGCCGTGATCGACGGGCTCGACGCCGACGTGGTGACGCTGGCGCTCGAAGGCGATATCAACGCCATTGTCTCGAAAACGAAGAAGATCAATCCCGACTGGCGGACGAAATTCGAAAACAATTCGGCGCCTTACACCTCGACCATCATCTTCCTCGTCCGCAAGGGAAACCCCAAGGGCATTCATGATTGGGGCGATCTGGTCAAGGATGACGTCCAGGTGATCACGCCCAATCCGAAGACCTCCGGCGGCGCGCGCTGGAACTATCTTGCCGCCTGGGCCTATGCCAGCGCCAAGGATGGCGGCGACGAGGCCAAGACCAAGGGATTCGTTGGCAATCTCTATGCGCATGTCCCGGTTCTCGACACCGGTGCGCGCGGCGCCACCGTGACCTTTGCGCAAAAAGGGCTAGGCGACGTGCTGCTCGCCTGGGAAAACGAGGCCTATCTGGCGCTCGACGAGTTCGGCGCTGACAATTTCGATATCGTCTACCCGCCGACCTCGATCCTGGCCGAGCCGCCGGTCGCAGTGGTCGACGCCAATGTCGACGCCAAAGGCACACGCAAAGTTGCCGAAGCCTATCTGAGCTACCTCTATTCCAAGGAAGGCCAGACGATCATCGCCAAGAACCATTATCGCCCTTCGAAGCCCGACCTGGTGCCGGCGGAGGACCTGGCCAAGCAGCCTGAGATCAAGCTGGTCACCATCGACGACCCACTTTTTGGCGGCTGGAAGAAGGCACAGCCTTATCATTTCGGCGACGGTGGTATATTCGACCAGATCTATAAGCCGGCCCAGTAGCATTTAGATCAGGACGACATGACCACAGCACCCGCCAAGGCGGGGTGGCGGTTCAGGCAGCCGAGCGTCATTCCGGGTTTCGGATTGACGCTCGGCTTCTCGCTTGCCTACCTCACCCTCATCATCCTCATTCCCCTGTCCGGGTTGATCTGGCGCTCGGCGGCGCTCGGCTGGACCGACTTCTGGGCGATCGTCACCGACCGCCGCACCATCAACGCGCTTGAAATCAGCTTCGGCACCGCCTTCATTGCCGCCGCCGTCAACGTCGTCTTCGGCACGATCGTCGCCTGGGTGCTGGTGCGCTACAGCTTTCCCGGCCGCCGCATCGTCGATGCCATGGTCGACCTGCCCTTTGCGCTGCCGACGGCGGTTGCCGGCATCGCGCTGACCACGCTTTACGCACCGAACGGCTGGATCGGCAGCCTGCTGACGCCGCTCGGCATCAAAGTCGCTTATACGCCACTCGGCATTGTCATTGCGCTGATCTTCATCGGGCTGCCCTTCGTCGTGCGCACCGTGCAGCCGATCATGGAGGAGATCGACAAGGAGGTCGAGGAAGTGGCCGCAACGCTCGGCGCCAATCGCTTCCAGATCATCAGCCGCGTCCTGCTTCCCGGACTGGCGCCGGCCATCGTCACCGGTTTCGCGCTGGCCTTCGCGCGCGGCGTCGGCGAGTACGGCTCAGTCATCTTCATCGCCGGCAACCTGCCCTATAAATCCGAGATCGCACCGCTTCTGATTGTCATCAGGCTCGAGGAATATAATTACGCTGCGGCGACCGCGATCGCGGCGATCATGCTGGCGCTGTCCTTCGTGATGCTGCTGGTCATCAACCTGGTGCAGACGTGGAGCCGCAAGCGCTATGGCTGACCCGGAGATCAAATCCTACGCGCCGCACCACGAAAGCCAGTCGCCGGCGGTGACCGAAAGCCGCACGGCGAGAACCGTGCTGATGATCGTGACCTTTGCCTTCCTCGGCATTTTCCTGCTCTTGCCGCTGATCATCGTCTTCAAGGAAGCTTTCGCCAAAGGCATCGAGGCCTACACACAGGCGCTGTCGGAACCGGATACGCGCTCGGCGATCCGCCTGACGCTTCTGGTCGCGGCGATCTCGGTGCCGCTCAACGTCGTCTTCGGCATTTCCGCCGCCTGGGCGATTGCCAAGTTCGAGTTCAAGGGCAAGGCGTTCCTGACCACGCTGATCGACCTGCCGTTTTCGGTCTCCCCGGTCATTTCCGGCCTGGTCTATGTACTCCTCTTCGGCGCGCAAGGCCTGCTCGGTGCTTGGCTCAAGGCGCATGGCATCGTCATCCTGTTTGCCGTGCCGGGCATCGTGCTGGCCACCATCTTCGTCACCTTCCCCTTCGTCGCCCGCGAATTGATCCCGCTGATGCAGGAGCAGGGCAATGGCGACGAGGAGGCGGCCCTGTCGCTCGGCGCCAATGGCTGGCAGGCGTTCTGGTACGTGACGTTGCCTAACGTCAAATGGGGATTGCTCTACGGCGTACTGTTGTGCAATGCCCGCGCCATGGGTGAGTTCGGCGCGGTCTCGGTGGTGTCCGGCCACATACGCGGGTTGACCAACACCATGCCGCTGCATGTCGAAATCCTTTATAACGAGTACAATGCCGCCGCCGCCTTTGCCGTCGCTTCGCTGCTTGCCGGCCTGGCGCTCGTCACACTGGTCTTGAAAACACTTCTCGAGATGCGCTACGGCGCCGAGATCGCCGCGACGCGCGGACACTGACAAAATGCATGTCGCCCAAAAGTGGGAACCGGTTTTGGGATAACGACATGCATCAACTACAAAGGGATTTGTATGGAAGTTCGCGTTGCCAACGTGCGCAAGGAGTTTGAGCGGTTTCCGGCCCTTCACGACGTTTCGCTCGACATCAAGTCGGGTGAGTTGATCGCGTTGCTGGGGCCATCCGGTTCCGGCAAGACGACGCTGCTCAGGCTGATTGCCGGGTTGGAGCGGCCGACCCGCGGAAAGATCTTCTTCGGCGAAGAGGATGCCTCGCAAAAGTCGATCCAGGAGCGCAATGTCGGCTTCGTCTTTCAGCATTACGCGCTGTTTCGCCATATGACGGTCGCCGACAATATCGGCTTCGGACTCAAGGTCCGGCACGGGCCGTCACGCCCGTCGGCGAAGGAAATCCGCCGCCGCGCCTCGGAACTCCTCAACCTCGTTCAGCTTTCCGGTCTGGAAAAACGCTATCCGGCGCAGCTTTCGGGCGGCCAGCGCCAGCGCGTGGCGCTGGCCCGCGCGATGGCGATCGAACCGGCCGTGCTTTTGCTCGACGAGCCGTTCGGCGCGCTCGATGCCCAGGTGCGCCGCGAACTGCGCCGCTGGCTGCGCGACATCCACGACGCCACCGGCCACACCACGGTCTTCGTCACCCATGACCAGGAAGAGGCGCTGGAGCTTGCCGACCGCGTCGTGGTGATGAGCCAGGGCCGCATCGAGCAGGTTGGCACCGCCGACGAGATCTACGACACGCCGAACTCGCCCTTCGTCTATGGCTTCATCGGCGAATCGAGCTCGATCCCGGTCAAGGTCGAGGACGGCCAGGTCTGGATCGCCGACCGGCCGATCGGGCTTTCCGCGCCGCACGCACCGCAAGGTGAAGCGACGCTGTTCTTCCGCCCGCACGACGTCGATCTGGTGGAAGAATGCAACGGCTGCATCGCCGGCACGGTTGTCGCCAGCCGCCGCGTCGCCGGCACCAGGCGGGTCGAGCTCGAAATCGGCGGCGAACGCCAGCGGGTCGAGATCGAGTTGCCAGTCGACCATCCGGCGGCGCAGAAAAGCCGGGTGGCTTTCAGGCCGCGGCGCTGGAAGCTTTTTCCGGCTGCTTGATCCTCTTTTAGGCGCTACACCAGCCAGTTCTCGACCTTCAGGCCTTTGATCCGGTTGAACTCGCCGGTGTTGGCGATCACCAGGGTAGTTCCCAGTGCATAGGCGTGGGCAGCAATAAAAAGGTCGTTTTGGCCGATGGTCTGGCCCCTTCCTTCCAGCTCTGCGCGAATCGCGCCGTACTCGGCATCTACCGGCACATCGAGCGGCAAGACAGGAATCTCAGCCAGCAATTCCTCGACCTTCTTGAGCAACTTGGCCGACTCTTTCCTGGCGCAGCCATATCGCAGTTCCGAGGCGACCACGATGCTGGTACACACGGCGGCGTCTCCCACGCGCAGGACGGCGGCGGCGGCTTTCCCGGCCGGATTTCGGATCATGTCGCTGATAATGTTCGTGTCCAGCATGAACCGCATCAAAAAAAATCCTCGGATTTGACAGGCATATCCTCGACTTCGGGAAAGTCCTCCTCGGAACCGGGGGGCGGCTCTTTCGCCCATTGCGCGAGCAGCGCCGTGAGGCCGGGTTTGCGAACCGGCTCGATGATCAGGCGGTCGCCTTCACGACTGATCAAGACCTTTTCGCCGGGAAGTTTGAACTCGACAGGAATGCGCACCGCCTGACTGCGATTGTTACGAAACAGCTTCGCCTCTTTCGGCGGGGTTGTTGAATGGCGGCGTTGAGGCATGACGATAGCTCCTTGTATATACCATTTGTATATGCCAGACCGCGCGGCGATGCAATCGCCATCGCGTTGGCCGGCCGGGAACCATCGTGCACGCCGACGGCATCGGCACCGCTGCCAAGCTGCCCGGAAGACTCTGCCTGAAAGAAAAAACTAGAAATCCTCCACAGCGGGAATATTTCTTCTATCGACAACGTGGAGCGGCCGCTCTGCCTGCCTCGTCGCGCACAATGCCTTGCCGCTATGGTCCGGCAATAAGCGCACGCATTGGAGCCTTGTTTTCATGAAGCGATTTTTGCTTGGCGTCGCCACATTGGCCGGCCTGTTCCTCGCATCCTCCCAAGCCTGGTCGGCCGACAAATTGCTGAACGCTTCTTACGATGTCGGCCGCGAGCTGTTTGCGCAGGTCAACAAGGCGTTCGTCGCCGGCCACCCAGGCGTCACCATCGATCAGTCGCATGCCGGGACGTCTGCGCAGGCACGTGCCATCGCCGAGGGCCTCGGCGCCGATGTGGTCACCTTCAACCAGGTCCTCGACATCGACTTCCTGGTCAGGAAGGGTCTCATCTCCGCGGATTGGCAGAAAGATTTTCCCGACAACGCCTCGCCCTTCTATTCGCTGCCCTCCTTCCTGGTGCGCGCCGGCAATCCGAAGCACATCAAGGATTGGAACGATCTCGTGCGCGACGACGTCCAGGTGATCTTCCCCAATCCGAAAACCTCCGGCAATGCCCGGTACACCTACCTTGCGGCCACCGCCTACGCCAAGGAAGCCTTCAAGGGCGACGACGCCAAGGTGAAGGAATTCGTCACCAAGCTGTTCAACAACGTACCGATCTTCGACAGCGGCGGACGCGCCGCGACCACCACTTTCGTGCAGCGCGAGATCGGCGACGTGCTGATCACCTTTGAGTCGGAAACGCGCGGCGTCCGCAAGGAGTATGGCGAGGACAAATTCGAGCAGGTGACGCCCTCGGTCAGCCTTTTGGCCGAGTTTCCGGTGGCGATCGTCGACACGATCGCCGACGAGCATGGCACGCGCGACCTCGCCAAGACCTATCTCGACTTCCTTTATACGCTGGAGGGCCAGGACATCGCCGCCCGCAACGGCCTGCGGACCCGCGACGCGACGGTCGCCGCCAAGTACAAGGCTGAGTTTCCCGATGTCCGCCTATTGACGGTGCAGGATGTCTTTGGCGGCTGGGCCAAGGTCCAGGCCGAGCATTTCGCCGCTGGCGGCCTGCTCGACCAGACTTACGGCAGCCGCTGACGTCTGCAACCTCGTGAACTGATTGAAAGCGGGCGTTTGCCGGCTTTCTTCATTTGCTCGCCGAAAACGTGGCCTCCGCCCGTTCCGGACGCCCGCCCTCCAAAACGTTACGAAGAATCAACGCGTTTGCGCGCAATATGTCTTCGGGCGGCCTGTCTGCGCGAACGGCATCGCACGGCCAAACCGTCATTATTTGCACACAAACAGCCGCCAGATGCGGGTGGTTGGGGCTTAATGGGTTGACTCGGGCATGCTTACCAAAAAAGGCAAATACGGCCTCAAGGCTCTCGTGCATCTGTCCGGCCTGCCGGTCGGCCAGCTCGCATTCGTCAACGACATTGCGGTCGCCAACAACATCCCCAAGAAATTCCTGGATGCCATCCTGGGCGAGTTGCGCAATGCCGGCTTCGTCCAGAGCCGCAAGGGCAAGGAAGGCGGTTACCGCCTCGCCCGTCCCGCTTCCGAAATCAAGATCGGCCATGTCGTGCGTGTCCTCGACGGGCCGCTGGCGCCGATCCCTTGCGCCAGCCGCACACAATACCAGCGCTGCGAGGATTGCGACGAGGCGACCTGCCAGGTCCGGCACATGATGCTGGAGGTGCGTCAGGCGATCGCAGAGGTGCTGGACAACCGCAGCCTCGCCGCCATGCGCGACGCCGACAATGACGATTTCCCGGTCGAGCTGACGTCGCAGATTTAAATCTAGCATCAGGCCGGGCGCTTCACCGCCCCTAGCGGCGAGCGTGCCACTACCGGCGTCGACTGGATGATCGCCGTATTGGTCATCGCATGGGGAATGATCCGGTCGATCACCCGCTCGAGCTCGGCGACCGAGCCGACATGCGCCAGCGCGATGAAACAGTCTTCGCCGGTGACCCGGTCGCATTGGGCGATTTCCGGCAGGTCGCGGATGATTTCGGCCACGACGGCGAGTTGCCCCGGCACCGGCCTGATGCGCAGCCATGCCGACAGCTTCATGCCGAGCGCGGCCGGATTAATCCGCACCGTATAGGCCTCGATCACGCCGCTTTCCTGCAGCCGCTTGATGCGCTCGGCGACGCTCGGCGCCGACAGGCCGACTGAGCGCGCCAGTTCGGCAATACTGGTGCGCGCATCCTCCTCCAGCAGGCGCAGGATTTTTAGATCCGCCGGATCCAGATCGGTATTTTCATTTCGAAGGCGTTTCAGCGGAATACTCCTTGCTTTCGAAAAGGGAATAGCCGCAATGCCCGGCCATCATCCATATCAACGGCAAAAATCGCCTGCGATACTGACCCCATGGAAGATCGGACGCAAGCCCCAGCAGCAAGTCCGGCACTCGCCGGCCCGGCTTTTACCTTGGCAAGCTCGGTGCCGCCCCATCTGTGGTTCGGCGTCAGCGCCGTGTTCCACTATCTCGGCCCCGCTTTCGCAGTCCTGCTTTTCTCGCATGTCGGCGTGCTCGGCATGGCGTGGCTGCGCATCGCCACCGCGGCACTGGTCTTTGCCCCGCTGACCCGACCATGGGCGGTCTTCGCCCGCGCCGATCGCTCGACGCGGTTGTTGCTTGTGGGTTTCGGCGTCTGCCTTGGGGTGATGAATTGCTCGTTTTACCTGGCGCTCGACCGGCTGCCGATCTCGCTGGTAGCGGCGATCGAATTCGTCGGCACCATCGGCGTCGCGCTTGTCGGCCTCAGAAGCCCGCGCAATCTCGCCGCCCTTGCAATCGCCGTCGCCGGCACCTTGCTGCTCATCGACGTCAAATGGTCGAGCGATCCTGTCGGCCTGTTCTGGGCCTTCCTCAATGGCGCGCTGTTCGTCTTCTATATCGTGCTCGGCCATCGCGTCGCGCGCGCCGACGCTGGCGATGGCATCGCCGGGCTGGGTGCCGCCATGGCGGTCGCCCTTCTCGTCGTTCTGCCGATCGGTCTTGCCGATGCGCTGCCGGCGTTCTCGACGCCGCCGCTGCTGCTTGCGGCGGTCGGTGTCGGCATCTGCTCGTCGGTCATTCCCTATATTTGCGACCAGCTTGCCATGTCGCGGCTGCCGCGCTCCAGTTTCGCGCTGATGCTGTCATTGCTTCCGGTTACCGCGACGTTTATCGGCGTCATCGTGCTGCGGCAGGTGCCGAGCCTCACTGACTGCCTCGGCATCGCGCTGGTGGTGGCCGGCGTCGCCCTTCACAAACCGGCGCTGGCGCCCGCCTGATCAGGCCAACTTCTCCTTGAGGAAAGCGATCGTCCGCCCCCAGGCGAGGTCAGCCGCCTTCTTGTCGTAACGGGCCGCCGATGTGTCGTTGTTGAAGGCATGGTTGGCGCCTTCATAGACATAGACCGAATATTCGATATGGGCCGCGTCGAGTTCCTTCTTGAAGGCGTCGATGCCGGCATTGGTGCGGGTGTCGAGCCCGGCATAATGCAGCATGAGCGGCGCCTTGATCTTCGGCACGTCCTCGGCCTTCGGCTGCATGCCGTAATAGGCAACGGCGGCTGCAAGATCCGGCGCGTTGACGGCCAGCATGTTCACCGTGCCGCCGCCCCAGCAGAAGCCGACGGCGCCGACCTTGCCGTTGCCGTCCTTGTGGCCTTTGAGGTAGGCGACCGTTGCGACGGCATTGGTGGCGACCTGTGCTGGATCGAGCTGGGAAAACAGGTCACGTGCCCTGTTTTCATCGGCCGGCGTGCCGCCGAGCGGTGTCATGAAGTCCGGGGCAAGCGCCACGAACCCCTCCAGCGCCACGCGCCGCGCCACGTCGCGAATATGCGGGTTGAGCCCCCGGTTTTCGTGCACGACGATGACCGTGCCCAGCCTGCCGGTCTGACCCGCCGGCTTGACCAGATAACCCTTCATCTCGCCGCCGCTGCCTGGATAGCTGATGTCCTCGCCTTTCACGCGCGGATCGTTTTCCGCGACGATTGCCGCCTGGGCCGAATTCGCCGCCAGCAGCGGCGCGATCGCGGCCGCTGCCGCACCCGATCCGGCAAGCCTGGTCAACTGCTCCATGAAGCGCCGCCGGTCGAGCGTCAGATGCGTGTATTCATCATAGGCATCGATCATCGCCTGGGTAATGACAGGCTTGGCGGGGCCGGCAGGTGTTGTCATGGCGCGCTCCTAGGTCTTCGGCCCCCGGCAGCAACATAGGGTCGAAGCCTGGCTGGTCCAGTCACGGCTGAGTGAGGGCTGCCATAAGTCTCTGCACGATGGCCTTGATGCCGCGTTGGTCCAGCAGGCCGAGACAGCCGCCGGCCCGCAGCTGACCAACGAGGTACTTGCATCGGTACCCGACCTGAAAGGGCATCTCGGGCTCTGAGGAACTTCTCTATTTCGGCAGCGTATAGGCCATCACATAATCGCCCGGCTTGGTGCCGACCGAGCCGTGGCCGCCGGCAACGATGACGACGAACTGGCGTCCGTCGGCTACCGTGTAGGTCATCGGTGTCGACTGCCCGCCGGCAGGCAGCCGCGCCTGCCAGAGCTGTTTGCCGGTCGTCAGGTCATAAGCGCGCACATAGTCGTCGACCGCCGCACCGAGAAAGGCGACGCCGCCGGCAGTGATCATCGGCCCGCCAATGCCCGGCACGCCGACCTTGAACGGCAGCGGCAGCGGCGTCATGTCGTAGACGGTGCCGTTGCGATGCTTGTAGACGATCTTGCCGGTCCGAAGGTCGGCGCCGGCCACATAGCCCCACGGAGGCGCCTGGCAGGGAATGCCGAGCGGCGACAGGAATGGCTTCAATATCACTGCGTAAGGCGCACCGTCATTGCGGTTCAGGCCTTGTTCGCTGCCCTTGGTATCGCCCGGCGGCGGCACGTCGGCGCGCGGCACCAATTTGGAGATGAACGCCAGGTATGTCGGCATGCCGAACATCACCTGCCGGACCGGATCGACTGCCACGCCGCCCCAGTTGAAGGTGCCGAAATTGCCAGGATAGATCAGCGAGCCTTGCAGCGACGGCGGCGTATAGCGGCCCTCATACCGCAGCTTCCGAAGCTCGATCCGGCAGGCCAGCTGGTCGAACATGGTGATGCCCCACATATCCGCGCCGGTCAGTGGCTTCGGACTGAAGCTGAGGTCCGAGACCGGCTGCGTCGGCGAGGTATGGTCGCCTTCGATCGCGCCGCCCGGCGCCGGCACTTCCTTGACCGGAACGATCGGCTCGCCGCTGCGCCGGTCGAGCACATAGAGGTCGCCCTGCTTGGTCGGCCCGACCAGCGCCGGCACCACACCACTGGCCGTGGTTATGTCGACCAGCGTCGGCTGCGCCGGCACGTCCATGTCCCAGAGATCGTGATGCACGGTCTGCCGCACCCAGCGCAATTGTCCGGTGTTGAGATCGAGCGCGGTGATCGAGGAAGAGAATTTCTCGTCATTGGCGCTGCGTCCGGCGCCGAGCTGGTCCGGCGTCTTGTTGCCGAGCGGCACATAGAGCAGGCCGAGCTTCTCGTCGGCGCTCGCCGTCGACCACATATTGGGCGAGTTGTTGGTGTAGGTCTGGCCCGGCGGCAGCGGCGTCGTCTGGTCCGGATTGCCGGAATCCCAATTCCATAACAGCGCGCCGGTGTCGGCATCGTAGGCACGGATGACCCCGGACGGCTCCTGCGTCGAATAATTGTCGTTGACCGCGCCGCCGACGATGATCTTGTTGGCGACGATCAGCGGCGCGGAAGTCGAATAGTAATAGCCCGGCTTCGGATATGGCATGTTGGCGAGCAGGTTCAGCGTGCCGCCCTCGGCAAATGTCGGACAGACCTGGCCATTCGCCGCGTCGAGCGCGATCAGCCGGGCGTCCGATGTCGGCAGATAGATGCGCGTGGCGCAGGGCTGGCCGGCGGCGATCTTGGCATCGGCATAGTAAGCCACGCCGCGGCAGGTCTGGTGCTGGCGGTCCTTGTTGAGCTTGACCTGCGGATCGAAACGCCATTTCTCCTTGCCGCTCGCGGCATCGATGGCGATGGCGAAATTATGCGGCGTGCAGATGTAGAGCGTGTCGGCGATTTTCAGCGGCGTCACCTGATAGGTCGTCTCGCCGATGTCGTCGGGCCCTTTCACGTCGCCGGTGCGATAGGTCCAGGCCGGCTGCAGATTGGCAACGTTTTCGGGGGTGATCTGGTCGAGCGGCGAATAGCGCTGGCCATATTGCGTGCGACCGTAATAGTGCCATTCGCCGGCCGGCACATTGCCGCCGAGTTCGGCCGTCGGCGTCACCTTGTCGGTGTTGAGTTGGCCGGCAATATCCTTTGGGTCCGTCGTCATCGAATAACCGGCGACGCCGAGCGATGCCAGCACCGCGAGGATCAGCGGCGCTCGTCCGTCGGGACCGGTAAGCCCGCGCCGCGCCCATGGCGTCAATAGCCACAGCGCGACAAGCACGATGATGCCGCCGCGCGGGCCGAGCTCCCACCAGTCGAAGCCGGTTTCCCAGACAGCCCAGGCGAGCGTGCCGAGCACGATCGCCGCGTAGAGCCACAGCGCCGTGGATCTGCGCCTGTAGAGCAGCCAGGCAGCGATCAGGAAAGCTATGCCGGCGATGACGTAATACCAGCTGCCGCCCAGCGTCACGAGCCAGATGCCGCCGCCGCCAAGCGCCAGGCCGATGAGGAAAAGGATCAGGGAGGTGATGACCACAGCCAAGACGGTGCTCCTTCGACTGGTGCGCTCCGCGACGCGTCCATGGGCAACCCCGCATTGCGTGCCTGCCCCCACGCAACTTTCTCCGGCCCGCTTCCCCTGTCAAGCAAGCTCGGCGTTTTACGGCGTCGACCCACGGCAAGCTCGGCGTTTTGGTTAGCGGACCCATTCAGATTGTGAGTCTACCGACTGGACAGAGAACAAAACGGAGACACTTCTGGCCTTTCGCTGCCGAATCACTACATTCGGGGAGAGATGTCCGGCTTTTCGGAAGACATGCCCTTTTTTGACGAACCGAACGCGCGGCCCGTGGCCCCCTCGGGCATCGCCGCGCGCGCCATGGCTGCCCGCAGCAATCAAAACAACGCGCCCGATTATCTCAACGGCCTCAACCCCGAGCAGCGGCTGGCGGTGGAAACCACCGAAGGCCCGGTGCTGGTGCTGGCCGGCGCCGGCACCGGCAAGACGCGCGTCTTGACCACCCGCATCGCCCACATCCTTGCCACCGGCAAGGCCTTCCCTTCGCAGATCCTCGCCGTCACCTTCACCAACAAGGCGGCGCGCGAGATGAAGCAGCGCATCGGCCTGTTGATCGGCGAAGGCAATGTCGAGGGCATGCCGTGGCTCGGCACCTTCCACTCGATTGGCGTGAAGCTGCTGCGCCGACATGCCGAGCTGGCCGGGCTCAAATCCGACTTCACCATTCTCGACACCGACGATGTCGTGCGGCTGATCAAACAGCTCATCCAGGCGGAAGGGCTGGACGACAAGCGCTGGCCGGCCAAGCAGTTCGCCCAGATGATCGACGGCTGGAAGAACAAGGGCCTCGGTCCCGCCGACATCCCCGAGGGCGATGCCCGTGCCTTCGCCAACGGCAAGGGCCGCGAACTCTACAAGGCCTATCAGGAGCGGCTGCAGACGCTGAATGCCTGTGACTTCGGCGATCTCCTATGTCACCCGATCCGCATCTTCCGCGCCAATCCGGACGTGCTGAAGGAATACCACAAGCGCTTCCGCTACATCCTCGTCGACGAGTACCAGGACACCAACACCGCACAGTACATGTGGCTGCGCCTGCTGGCCCAGCGGCCTCAAGGCAAGCCAATCTCCCCCCTCGCGGGGGAGATTGGGCGCTCTTCGGCCGAAGGCCGCAAGCCCGACCGGGCGTCGGCCGGCCAGGCCGCCCCCGCGGAGGCCAGCGAGCGAAGCTCGCGCGCGGCCGTGAGCGAAAGCAAAGTTAACATCTGCTGCGTCGGCGACGACGACCAGTCGATCTATGGCTGGCGCGGCGCCGAAGTCGACAACATCCTGCGCTTCGACAAGGATTTCCCCGGCGCCACCATCATCCGGCTGGAGCGCAACTACCGCTCGACCGCGCACATCCTCGGCACCGCCTCGCATCTCATCGCCCACAATGAGGGCCGCTTCGGCAAGACGCTGTTTACCGAGAAGATCGCCGAGGACGACGAGAAGGTGCATGTCCACGCCGCCTGGGATTCCGAGGAGGAGGCCCGCGCCGTCGGCGAGACCATCGAGGCCTACCAGCGCCAGAAGCACAATTTGAACGATATGGCGATTCTCGTCCGCGCGTCTTTCCAGATGCGCGAATTCGAGGACCGCTTCGTCACGCTCGGCCTCAACTACCGCGTCATCGGCGGCCCGCGCTTCTATGAGCGGCTCGAGATCCGCGACGCGCTGGCCTTCTTCCGCGTCGTCGCGCAAGGCGCCGACGACCTCGCTTTCGAGCGCATCGTCAACGTGCCGAAGCGCGGGCTTGGCGAGGCCACCATCCGCCAGATCCATGATACCGCCCGCGCCCTTCGCATCCCGATGCTGGAGGCGGCGGCAAAACTCGCCGAGAGCGACGAGCTGAAGCCGAAGCCGCGCGCCGCACTTCGCGAGGTCGCCGCCAATTTCGAACGCTGGCAGAAGGCTCTGGAAACCACCCCGCATACCGAGCTCGCCGAGACCATTTTGGAGGAGAGCGGCTACACCGACATGTGGAAGAACGACCGCTCGGTGGAAGCGCCCGGCCGGCTCGAGAACTTGAAAGAACTGATCCGCTCCATGGAGGAGTACGAATCGCTGCGCTCCTTCCTCGAACATGTCGCACTCGTCATGGACGCCGAGCAGAACGCCGAGCTCGACGCCGTCAACATCATGACGCTGCATTCGGCCAAGGGCCTCGAATTCGAGACCGTCTTTCTGCCTGGCTGGGAGGAGGGCCTGTTCCCGCATCAGCGCGCACTCGACGAGGGCGGCCGCTCCGGCCTGGAGGAAGAGCGCCGCCTTGCCTATGTCGGGCTGACCCGCGCCAAGAAGAACCTGCATTTGTGGTTCGTCTCCAACCGCCGCATCCATGGCCTCTGGCAATCGACTATCCCGTCGCGCTTTCTCGACGAACTGCCGGAAGCCCATGTCGAGGTCGCCGAAAGCGGCAACTCCTATGGCGGTTACGGCAACGCCTATGGCGGTGGTTCTTTCGCCTCCGGTCGTGGTGGCCAAGGGGCAGGAAGACAGAACCCCTACGGGGCGTCGCGCTTCGACAACATTGGCGGCAATTCCGGCGCCGAGAAATCCGGCGCTTTCTCCAACACCTATGCGACGCCGGGCTGGCAGCGCGCTCAAGCGAACCGCACCGAGGCGACCGACCGCAATTGGGGCACGCGCTCCGGTCACCAGGTCGAGCGCATCGGCTATGGCGAAACCGACTCGGGCTACGGTGCCGGCCGCACCTCGATCAAGGGCCGCACCATCGACGGCGAGCTGGTCGCCAAATCCGTCGCCGACACGCCCTCCCCCTTCAGCGTTGGCGACCGCGTCTTCCACCAGAAATTCGGCAACGGCAACATCTCGGCCATCGAAGGCAACAAGCTGACCATCGACTTCGACAAGGCCGGCCAGAAACGCGTGCTGGACGGGTTTGTCACGGGGGTTTGAGGCCGCCGGTCACCGATACCGCGCTTGGTTCCACTTATGGCCGAGCAGCGACAGGATAATGATCAGCCCGTTGAAGAACTGGACGTAGAAGCCGCTCAGTCCCGCCGCGACGACGCCGGTCTGGATGAAGGACACCGTAACCGCGCCGATCGCGCCGCCGACGACGGTGCCGATGCCGCCCCAGGTCGGCGTGCCTCCGACGAACACCGATGCCAGCACCGGCAGCAGGTATCCGTCGCCCGCCGTCGGCCACCAGGTGAAGTTGATCATTACCGAGAACGTGCCGGCGATCGCCGCGCCGATACCGACGAAGACGAACACTTTCACCCTGACGCGCTTGACATCGATGCCCATCTGCTGGGCGCTGTCGGGATTGTCGCCGACCACCTTGACCTGGGCACCGAAGCGATGGCGGTTGTAGAGCAGCGCCGACAGCACGACGAAGGCGATGGCCCAGAATATCTGCACCGGGATGCCGTAAAGCTGGCTGGAGAAGATCTTGTAGGCCCAGCTGTCGGCAAGGCCGGTCAGCGCGGTCGACCTGCCCTCGTTGATGATCTGGATCAGGCCGCGCAGCAGGAAATTCATGCCGAGCGTGGCGATCAGCGACGACAGCCCGCCATAGACGACCAGCGAGCCGACCAGGAAGCCGAGCAGCATGCCGGTGACGATTGCGGCGGCGATGCCGAGGAACGGGTCGTAGCCGGCCTGCACGACCAGCGCGAACACCCATGAGGCAAAGCCCATCGTCGCCGGAAACGACAGGTCGATCTCGCCACAGGTGACGACGAAGACCAGCGGCACCACCACGAACAACGCCACCGGCAGCGTGGTCAGCACGGAACTGTAAAGATACCAGGTGGTGAAGACCGTCGGATTAGCGATCATGAACACCGCCATCATAACGATGAACACGGCCAACGTGCCGAGTGCGGCGCGGTTGTCGAGGATGAACCCGCGCAGCCAATTGTCGGACGGGTGTCTCCACTCTTTCCCGGCGGTTTCGCCATGCGTGGTGCCGAGGGGGCTCTGCAGATCGGGTTCCATGGTCTTGCTCATCGTGCCGCCCTCTCCGTATCGCCCGCGTCGTGCAATCCCGGCAATCCGCTGGGGTGGGCGACGTCTTCCATGAAATTGATCAGATCCTCGGCCGACTTGACCTCGCTCCGGTCGGCGGTGAGCGCGACCTTTCCGCGGTCCAGCACCACGAAGCGATCGGCGATGTCGAAGACGTGGTGGATGTTGTGGCCGATGAACAGGATCGAGCGTCCGCTCGCCCGCACCTGGCGCACGAAGTGGAAGACCTTGGCGGTCTCGGTCAGCGATAGCGCGGTCGTCGGTTCGTCGAGGACTATCAGCTCCGCCTTCTTATAGATGGCCCGCGCGATCGCCACGCCCTGGCGTTCGCCGCCCGAGAGCTGGCCGACGATCGACTGTGGCGTGAACACTTTCGAGGTGAAGCCGATCTCGCGCATCAGCCGGCTCGCCTCCGCGATCTCCTTGTTGACCTTCAGCCAGCCAAGCCAGCCGGTGAGTTCGCGGCCCATGAAGATATTGCGCACGATCGTCTGCTGCACGGCGAGCGCCCGGTCCTGGAACACCGTTTCGATGCCGGCGTCGCGCGAGCGCGCAGGGTTCCATCCGGTCACCGGCTTGCCGCGGACGAGAATCTCGCCGCTGGTCGGCTTGACCACGCCAGACAGGATCTTGATCAGCGTCGACTTGCCGGCGCCATTATCGCCGATCAGGCCGACCACCTCGCCGCGATCGACGCTAAGATTGACCCCACCCAGCGCATAGACCTGGCCATAGGACTTGCTGATGTCGCGCAGTTCTATGATGCGTTCGGCCATGGCGATCCTCGCTTGATTTTCGCGTGCCGGCCTTTTCGCCGGCGGTCCCGCCGGCCGGGCTCGATCCCGGCCGACGGCTTGGGAGGTCAGCGCAGCGCCTGCTTGGCGAGCTCGGCGACGATCTCGTAATTCTGTGGCGTGACGAAACCGGCGCCGGTGTCGACGTTCATCGGCGCCAGACCCAGCACCACTTGCTGGCAGAGGCTGAGGATCGGCAGATATCCCTGCAGGAACGGCTGCTGGTCGGCCGTCAGTTGCACCCAGCCGCCCTTGAAGCCCTCGACGATCTGCGGGCTGGTGTCGAAGCCGAAGTTGAAGATATCGCCCGGCTTCCTGCCCGCCGCCTGCATGTAAGTCGGTACGTTGCCCAGCATCTGCCCGCCGGGATAGCCAACCGCCTTGACGTCGGGATTGTTGAGCAGTGCCGCGGTGATCACCGGAATGGCCAGATTGGGGTCGGAAGCCCATTCGCCGCTTGGCGGCGAGGAGAGCTGTATGACCTCGACGCCCGCTTCCTTGAGGGCAGCGACAGTGCCGCGCTCGCGCGCGCCGCGGCTCTCGTTTTCGAACGGGCCGATCATAATCGCCTTGTCGCCGGCCTTGAGCCCGGCCAGCTTGACCGCCTCGGCGCCGAGCGCGCGGCCCTGCTGCTCCTGCTGGGCGCCGACATAGCCGCCGCCGAACGCCGCCGTGACCGTCGGCACCGGCACGTTCTGGTACATCATCTTGATACCGTCCTTGTGTGCCTGTTCGGCCAGCGGCATGATCGAAGCGTCGCCGGGGTGGCCCATCATGGCGATGCCTTGGGGCTTGACCGCGACAGCCTCGCGCAACTGCTGCACCATCTTCTCGACATCCCACTGGGAAAAGATGTAGTCGACCTTCGGCCCGAGATCGGCCGCCGCCTGCTTGGCACCATTATAGACGATCGTGCCGAAGGCATCGCCCTCCGCCCCGCCGACGAAGAAACGGATATGGACATCCTTGCACCACTGGGCATCGAGCGCCTGCGCCGGCAAGGTCGAGAGTGCGGCGGCGAGCGCCATCGCGGCCGCCGCGACGGTCGAGCGCAGAACTGTCCTTCTCATCGTAATGCTCATGCACTTATCCTCCCTTTGTTCCCTCGCTAACCGAGGGGTTTCGACGATCGCTTCGGCAAGGCGCCGCAATCTTTCCCTGGCCGGCACCTCCCGCCGGCCGAGTTCTCACACCGGGTTCGGCAGGTAGCTCGCGCCTCCCCGGCATTGTTGGAGATAATCCAGCGCACGCGCCTGGCCGGTGATCTCGAGATCGCCGCGATAGACCGGGTCGTGCCAGCCCTCGATGTCGATGGCGCCCTTGTAGCCGGCCAGCCGCAGCTCGCTGATCACCCTTGTCCAGTCGCTGTCGCCGAAGCCCGGCGTGCGCATCTGGACGAACGGCAGGCGACCGAACACGCCATGTTCGCGGATCACGTCCCAGCGCACCGTCGCGTCCTTGCCATGGACGTGGAAGATGCGCGGCGCCCATTTGCGGATCTGCGGGATCGGATCGATCAGGTAGACCAGCTGGTGGCAGGGCTCCCACTCCAGGCCGAGATTGTCGTCCGGCAACTCGTTGAACATCAACTCCCAGGCGTCCGGATTGTGGGCGATGTTCCAGTCGCCGCTGGCCCAGTTGCCGTCCATGGCGCAGTTCTCGAACGCGATGCGCACGCCCTTGTCGGCGGCGCGCCTGGCCAAGGGTCCCCAGACCTCGCGGAAACGCGGCAGGCTGTCGGGCAGCGGCTTGCCGCGAATGCGGCCGGTAAAGCCGCTGACCATATTGGTGCCGAACAGATGGGCGTTGTCGATGATCGTTTCCCACGCCTGGAGCACGCCGCGATCGATCTCGCCGCTCTCCAGCGGATTGCCGAACACGCCGATCGACGAGACGATGACATCGGCATCGCCGATCGCCTCGCGGATCTCGCCCGCCAGCCGCGGAATGTCCTTGCCGCCCAGCGTCTGCCAGAAGAACGGCTGGATGCTCTCGAAGCCGAGCGGCAGGATCTGCCTGACATAGGCGGCCGGGTCGTCGAGATTGGCCCGCACCATTGTGCCGATCCTGATGTCGAGCAGCGGGTTTGGCATCATGATCCTTCCTGTGCAGCGATGGCGACCCGGCGCCCGGTCTCGGCGCTCTCGATCGCAGCGAAAACCATGGCCAGGCTCTTGATGTTGTCGGCGCCGCGCGTCTCCGGCTCGGTGCCGGTTTCGACGGCGCGGACGAAATCCTGGATGATGCCGAGATGGCCGCCGACGCGATCGGCCGGGTCGAGCGGCGGCACGGCGATCGGTTCGGTGCGGTCGAACAGGCCTTCACGGACCGGCCGCACGACTTCCGCCTTCAGCCCATCCTCGCCGTCCCAGACAATGCTGCCGCGCTCGGCGACAATACGCCATGTACTGTCCCAACTGGTACGGAAGCCGGCCGCGCACCAGCTGCCGGCATAGGTGAACAGCTTGCCGCCGCCGAGGTCGAAGCTTGCGGTTGCCGACGACCCTTGCCGATACCAGGAATTGGCCGGCTCCCACTCCTGGCAATGGACACCGGCCGGCTCGCCGGCCACCATGTAGCGGGCGGCATCGAATGTGTGGATCGCCATATCGAGCAGCAGCACATGGCGCATCTCTTCGCGAAAACCGCCGAAATGCGGCGCAACGAAGAAATCGGCGTGGATGCTGGTCGCAGCACCAATGACGCCGGAAGCGAGAAAGCGCCGGATGCGCCTGACATTGGCGACATAGCGGCGGTTCTGCACGACGGCATGGATGCGCCCGGCGCTGCGGGCGGCCTCGACAATGGCACGCGCATTGCCCGGGCTGTCGGCCAGCGGCTTTTCGGTCAAGAGGTGGCAATGATGGGCAAAGGCGGAAAACGCGACCTCGCGGCGGGCGGCGGGAACCACCACGTCGAATACCGCGTCGGGCCTGGTCTGGTCGAGCACGGCGTCGAGGTCGGTTCCGATGACAGCGCCGGAAAGCTCGTATTCGCGCGCCCTCGCCCGCGCCCTTTCGGCGTCGATATCAACCAGGCCTACAATGGCGAGCCCGTCGATCTGCCTGGCCGCATCGAGCCAGGCCTTGCTCATCGCTCCGCAGCCGACCAGGACGACATTGATCATCCAGTGTTCCTCCCTCTCGGCCCCTCCAGACCGATCCTCACGGCATTCACGGCAGGGCCGTGAATGTTTTTCCGTAAACGTTTACGAGAACACACCCGATGGCGTAGAATGTCAATTGGCCGGTTGCGAAAAATCGTGGTGTCGGCTTGGCCCGGAGAGCAGCCGGTGCTAGCCAAGCAAGGGGGAGAACTGTCCTTTGGCGTCCAGCATTCACGACCTTGCGCGTCACCTGAACATTTCGATCGGCACGGTGTCGCGCGCGCTCAACGGTCGCGCCGACGTCAATGCCGACACACGCCAGCGCGTGCTCGATGCGGCCAAGAAACTGAACTATTCACCGAACCAGTCCGGCCGCAGCCTGCGGCGCGGCGCCACCCATTCGATCGCCTTCATGCTGCAGCCGCATCCGGGCGACCAGGAGTATGGCGAGCCGTTCTTCATTCCATTCCTGACCGGGCTGCAGGCCAAGCTCGCCGAAAGCGGGCTCGACCTGATCGTGGTGATGGGCGCGCCAGGCGACTATCAGCAGGAGCGCCTGCGCCGTGTCGTCGAGACCCGCCGGGCCGATGCCGTGGTGCTGGCCTGGACGCGGCGCGAAGACGAGCGCATCGACTATTTGACCCAGGCCGGTTTCCCGTTCGCGACGCTCGGCCGCAGCCGTTCCGGCGGCGATGCCTACCCCTCGCTCGACCTCGACTTCGAAAAAGCCGGAGCTGACGCCGTCGATCGTCTCGTCGCGCGCGGCCACCGGCGCATCGCCGCCATCCGCCCGTCGCTCGACCTCAATTTCGGCTATCTGTTCCTCGCCGGCTATCGCAAGGCGTTGCGGCGGCACGGCATCGAATTCGACCCCGAGTTGATCGCCGACGGCTTCATCAACGAGGCCGGCGGCTACGCGGTGACACCGAAGGTCATGCGCTCCAAGGACCCGCCGAGCGCCATCATCTTCAACAACGACGCGATGGCGCTTGGCGGCTGCAAGGCTCTGGCCGAGGCGGGAATCAAGCCCGGCCACGACATCGCGGTGATCGTCATCGTCGACACGCCGCTCTGCCGCTATTTTTCGCCGGCGCTGACCGGCTTCCGCCCGGCGCTGGAGCCGATGGGCGAGCGGCTGGCCGAAATGCTGCTGGCATCGATTCCGGCCTTCGCCGGCACCGAAGGCGCCCGCATCATCCGCGAAGTCTGGCCGCTGGAGCTTATCGCGCGCGACAGCGATTGAGCGCGGCGGTCACCGAGCAGGTTCAGATTGATCAAGGCCCGCCGCGCTCGCGCTCCGGCGTTGCAACCAGCAAGGCCGCTGCGGCATTGGCGGCGGCAAGTGCCGCCTCGACAGGCTGCCCACGCGCAAGCCCCGCCGCGAAGGCGCCAACGAATTCGTCGCCGGCACCGTGGGTGCTGATGACCTTCACCGGCATCGCAGGCAAGGCGAACGCCTGGCCGTCGCGGTCGCGATAGGCGACCCCCTCCCCGCCGGCGGTGACGATGGCAGCCGGGTAGGAGCCGACGAGCATACCGGCCGCATTCGCAGCACCCTCGAGCGTGTCGACGACCGGAACACCGGCCAGGAATTCCGCCTCGATGGCGTTGACGATGACGATGTCGGTGAGCGCGATCAGCTCGGCGGACAGTTTCCGGGCGGGTGCGGCGTTGAGGAGGACGCGGCCGCCTTGCGCCTTCACCGCCCGCGCCGCGGCGATATTGGCGGCTTCCGGCACCTCGTTTTGCAGCAGCAGCACCGCCGTTTGCGCGATCAGCTCGGCCGCCTCCGCAATGTCCTTTTCGCTGAGAGTGAGGTTGCTGCCCGAGACGATCACCGCGCCATAGTCGCCGCTGTCGTCGAAAATCGCTACGCTCATGCCCGAGCCGGCGCCGGAAGCCTCCCGCACGGAGCGCCGGTCAACGCCCCAGCGATCGAGATTGTCGAGAAGCGTGCGGCCGAAATCGTCATCGCCGACAGCTCCGATCATTGCCGCACGCACGCCGGCCCGCGCTGCCGATACCGCCTGGTTGCCGCCCTTGCCACCGCATTTTGGATGCCAGGCATGACCGGTCACCGTTTCGCCCTTGCGTGGGCGATCGGGGGCTTCGACCATGATGTCGTAATGCAGGCTGCCGAATACGGTGACCAGCGGCGGGGAAGCCGTCATGTGCCCTTGACTTTCACGAGCCGCTGCCTTTCATGAGTTCTTGTCTTTCCGTTTCGACGTCACCGCGGACATGGTGCGGCCGAGATTGCGCTCCGCCGCCTGGTAGTCGCGTTGCGCCACCGCGACGAACAGCGCGTCGAGGATGTTGAGCTGGGCAATGCGCGCCGCGGCGTTCTCACCCATCAACGGCGAGCCTTGCGCGGTCGAGCAGAGCACGATGTCGGCGACGGCTGCCAATGGCGAGTTATCGTAGTTGGTGATGGCCAGCGTGCGTGCGCCGCTTTTGCGCGCAAGCTGTATAGCGTCGATGACGGCGCTGGTGTTGCCGGAATGCGAAAAGCCGACGGCGATGTCGTCGGCGCCGAGCAACGAGGCCGACATTAGCATCATGTGCGAATCGTCGTAGACAGAGGTGCGGATGCCGATCCGAAGGAATTTGTGCGAGACGTCGCGTGCGATCTGCGCCGAACCGCCGACGCCGTAGAAATCGCGGTTCCTGGCGCGGTAAAGCAGATCGGCGGCGCGGTCGAAATCGTCCATGTCGAGGATGGCGAGCGTCTCCTCCAGCGCCTGGATGGAGGTGCGGAACACCTTCTGCACGATTTCGGCCGAGCTGTCGTCCACCGACAGCTCCTGATGCATCTCGGCGGTCGGCAGGCGGCTGTATTCATAGACCGCCGTGCGGAAATCGCGATAGCCGGAAAAACCCAGCTTCTTCGCGATTTTGACCACCATCGCCTCTGAGACGCCGGCCTCCTCTGCGATCTGCTTGAGCGGGATAGTCTCGTCGAAGCCGCGCCTGCCGAAGACGGTTTCCACCACCTTCGCCTCGAGCGGCGTCAGATGCGGCATCATCATGCGGATGCGCGGCCCTACTGCTTTCAGATCCAGCCCGGTCAATGTCATCCACGTCCCCTCGTCACGCGATCGACAAGCATCGCGGCGAGGATTATAAGGCCAGTTGCCAGGAGCTGATAGAAGGACTGCACGTTCATCAGCGTCAGGCCATTGCGCATGCTGCCAAGGATGACGGCACCCAGGATTGTGCCGACGACGCTGCCCTTGCCGCCCATCAGCGAGGCACCGCCGATCGCCGCCGCTGCTATGGCGTCGAGCTCCCAGAGATTGCCGAGAATGGGTTCGGCCGCACCCAACCGGCCGATCAGGATCTGTGCGGCAAGCGCCGCCAGCAGGCCCGAGATCATATACGCGGCGATCTTGGTGCGGGCGATCGGCACGCCGGCTATATAGGCCGCTTCCTCATTGCCGCCGACGGCGAGCAGATATTCGCCGAACGGCGTCTTCTTGAGGATGATCCAGGCAATCAGCGCGACCACGGCCACGATAATGACCGCCAACGGCAATCCGAACAGCGAGCCATTGAAGATGGCACGGAAGCCGGCAGGCAGGCCGAGCACCGGATTGCCGCCGGTATAGATCAGCGCCAGCGCCCGGTAGGTGCTGAGCGTTCCCAGCGTGACGATGAAGGGCTGCAGCCCGACATAGGCGACCAGCACGCCGTTGAGCAGGCCGCAGGCAAGGCCGATGGCGAAGCCGGCGGCGATGGCCAGCGGAAACGGCACGCCGCCAACCAGCATCGAGGCCGAGATGACTGCCGAAAGAGCTGCCGTCGGCCCGACGGACAGATCGATGCCGCCCGAGATGATGACCAGCGTCATGCCCAACGCCAGGCAGGCATTGATGCTCGACTGCTGCAGGATGTTGATCAAATTGCGCTCGGCAAAGAAGCCGGGGACCAGCGCCCCGAAGACAGCGAGGATCACCACCAGGCCGATCAGCGTGCCAGCGTCGCGCACCGAAAACCGGTGCAGGAAATCTGCGCTTGGGCGCGCTGCTGTGTGTTGGGTTATATCGGTCATCCGCTGGTCCTGTCCGTTATGCACCGGCCCGACGGCCTTGCGCCTTGCCGGCCTCAATCTCCGTTTGGGGTATGGCGTGCGCGGCGATCGCCTGTTCGCTGAGACTTGCGCGGCCCAGTTCGGCGGCGACCGTGCCGTCGCGCATGACCAGCACCCGGTCGGCGAGCCGGATCACCTCGGGCAACTCGGACGAAACGACGATTGCCGAATGGCCTTCGGCGGCGAGCTCCTCGATCAGGTGGTAGATCTCCGCCTTGGCGCCGACATCGATGCCGCGCGTCGGCTCGTCGAACAGAAGGATCCGCGTTCCCGCCGCCAGCCAGCGGCCGATGATCGCCTTCTGCTGGTTGCCGCCGCTGAATAGGCGGATCGGCCGGTCGAGCAGGAACGGTCTGAGATTGACGCGTTTCATCTTCTCGGCTGCCACGCGCTTCAGCCGGCGGTGGTCGATGACGCCGCGCGGCGCGAACACGCCCATCGACGCCAGCGCCATGTTGCTGGAGATCGACCGCAACGGCACGATGCCTTCGCGCTTGCGCTCCTCCGGCACAAGGCCGATGCCGGCGGCGATGCCGCCGCGCGGACTGGAAAGTTTTATCGCCTTGCCGTCGATCTCCATTGTGCCTGATGACGCCCGGTCGGCGCCGGCCAGCAATCGCAGCAGCTCGGTGCGGCCCGAGCCGACCAGGCCGGCAATGCCCAGCACCTCGCCGCGATGCAGGTCGAACGAAACGTCATGGACCTTGGTCGCCGAGGCCAGGCCACGCACGCTCAGCCTGATCTCGCTGGAAGCATGCGAGCGGTGCTGTTCCTGCGCAAGTTCGCGGCCGACCATCATCGAAACGACGGCCTTTTCCGACACCTGCGCGAGATCAACGGTTTCGACCACGACACCGTCGCGCATGATGGTGGCGCGCTGGCAGATGCCGAACACCTCATCCAGCTTGTGCGAGACATAGACGACCGTGACACCGTCGCGCGCCAGGCCCGCAATCACTTCGGCCAGCCGTTCGAACTCGCTCGGCGTGAGGCTCGATGTCGGCTCGTCCATCGCCACGATCCTGGCGCGGTCGAGCAGCGCCCGGGCAATCTCGACGATTTGCCGCTGCGCCACCTTCAGCGAGCCAAGCGGGGCTGCCGGATCGATGGTCGGGTCGATGGCGGCCAGGGCTTCCGCAGCGCGGCGCTCCTGCTCGCGCCGTGCGACGAAGACGCCGCCGCGCGTCAGCGGATGGCCCAGGAACATGTTCTGGGCAACGCTGAGACGTGGCACCTGCTGTAATTCCTGATGGATCATCGCGACGCCCGCGGCCCGCGCCTGGACCGGGTTGTTCAGCGTCACCGGCCTGCCGTCGATGAAAACGCTTCCCGCTGTCGGCCGGTAGACGCCCGACAGGATGCGCAGCAGCGTCGACTTGCCGGCGCCGTTCTCGCCAAGCAGGCCATGGATTTCGCCGGCGCCGACCGAAAAGGACACGTCGCTCAGCGCCCGCACGGCCGGAAACAGCTTGGAAATGCCCTCGAATTGCAGCCGCGCTGACATTGCTTCGGTTCTCCAAGCAAGGGTGCCGACCCAAGGCCGGCACCCGCCGCCCTGCTCTATTGGCCTGCTGCCGCGTCCTCGAGCAGCGCTTTGCGCACGGCGTCGCCGCCGCCCGAGTAACGGTCGGCATTGTCCTTGGTGATCAGCGCCTGCGGGGTGGCAACAACACGCGGCAGCTTCTGCCCAGCCACCAGTCGCAGCGCCGATTCCAGCGCCACCTCGCCGGTCAGCACCGGGAAGCTGTCGACGGTACCGGTCAGCTCGCCGGCCCGGATCGAGGCATAAGCGTCGGAAATCCCGTCGGTGCCGAAGACGGCCACCTTGTCCTGCAGACCGGCCGCCTTGACCGCTTCGACGATGCCCAGCGCCATGCCGTCATTATTGGCATAGAAGCCGATCAGGTCGGGGTGCTGCTGCAGGATATTGGTGGCCGCGTCGTAGGAGGTCTGGCGATCCCAGTTGCCCGGCACGCTGGCGACGACCTCGAACTTGCCGCCTTCAGTGATCGTGCTCTTGAAGCCGTCGGTGCGCTGGACGGCGGCGTAGACGCCGGCCTGGCCTTCGACGATGGCAACCTTGCCGCCATCCGGCCGGTTCTTGATGAACCATTTGGCGACACGCACACCATTGTCGCGCTGGACATTGCCGACATAGTACTCGGCCTGCGGGATGACCGCGTCATTGACGTTGACCACCGGCACGTTGGCGGCCCTGGCCTGTTCCATGATCGGCTGCAAATTGGAGTCGGTCTGCGGTGAAACGAGCAGCACGTTGTAGCCTTGCGTGACCAGGCCTTCGGCGATGGTGAGCTGGCCGAGCTGGTCGCCCTCGCTCTGCGCCGCCTGGTAGACGACGGGCACGCCGATGCGGTCGCCGAACGACTTGTAGCCCTCACCCAGCGAGCGCCAGTATTCGTTGGTCAGCGTCTTGGAGACCGCACCCGCCTTGGTGCCCTCGGGCAGCTTGGGGAAAGCCCCGAACTTGGCCTCGAGCTGCGACCAGTCGATGCGATCCTTCTCGGTGTCGGAATTGAGCGGCGCGAGATCCGCGGAAAACACCGAGCCGATGGACAGCGTCATCAGGGCAGCGGTAGCGGTGACGAGCAGACATTTCATGGTCTTTCCTCCCTTGTTGAAAAACGGTGATGGCGCCGGCCTCAGCTGTCCGGCCCGAGCATGGCTTCCTGGATGATGGCCTGCGACGCGACCGCGTCCTGACGATCGACGGCGGCTGACAGGCGGTTGTCCTTTTCCAGCCGCTCGACGACGCGCAGCATGCGCTTGACGGTGGCGATGTTGACTTCGCATTCGTGGACGGGATCGAGCCCGGTCATGTCGGGGAACGTGTCGAAGTAGATGGCCCCGGCATAGCCGTCGCGGCGGATCTGCCTGAGCAGCTCGATCGTCTGCAGCGTGTGCACGGCACCGACCATCAAGCCGTCGTCGCGCTTGGCGTAGCCATCGTTGAGGTGCACGCCGAGCAGCTTGCTGTGCCGTGCCACGAGGGCGGCGGCGAAAGCCGGCTGCTCGTCGGCATAGAGCACATGGGCGAAATCGAGCGTCACGCCGAGATTGGGCAGGCCGATCTCGCGGATCGCCAGCAAGGTCGTCGCGGCATCGGGCATCAGGCTGTAGGAGCGCGGCTCGTTGGGTTTGTATTCAAGGCTGATCTGGCAGCCCGGATCATGCGCCGAAACTTCACGAATGCCATCGATTTCGTGTTGCCAGAGTGTTGCGTAGTCAGCCTGGAAGGCGTAGTCGAAGCCATCCTGCCCTAACCACAATGTCATCAGGCTGGCGCCGGCCTCGCGCGCGGCGTCGATGCCGGCCTTGGTCAGGTCGATGGCCTCGCGGCGAACGGAAGGATCCGGATTGGTGAAGGCCCCGAGCTTGAAGGCCGGATTAGAGTAGTAGCGCATGGCGAAGCCATTGATGGAAAGCCCGAGATCGCAGAGTTTGCGTGCCATTTCCGCAGGTTTTTCATCGACATGGTCGGGGAAGTTGAGGTCGAGATCGGTCAATTCCGCAACCTTCGCCGCACGCGCCGCCATTTGCAGCATGGACGGTTTACCAACAAGATCAGGCCACTCGGCCTGTGGCCGCGAGGCAAAGGAATTGAGGCGGGTAGCGAAACGACAGACTGTCATCGGTGACCTTTCATTGTCATAACTTCACATAAGAATGATTATTTGTAAAGTTGTTAATTGCTCTCGGTGGCGACGGATTCGCCATGCCCGGGCTAGTTGCGACCACATGAGGCCAGGCAAGCGCAGCACTGTCACGCAAGTATCATGTTCGCGTCCTAGATCGCTTCTCCGAAGGCTTTCGCGGCATTCTCGATGCGACGCGGCGCTTTTTCAGATCCCGGCTGTTTTGTCACAAAGAGGATTTCCATGAAAAACCTGCACCGAAACGCGTCCCTCGCAGTCGCGCTGGCGATGTTCACCGCCTTGACTCCGGCCTTGGCTGAAAACGCAGCGACCGTCGGCGGCGTCAGCTTCGTCAACAAGGGCCTGGTCGGTGTCGGTCGCATCCCGGCCAGCCAAAGGGACAAGTTCGGCGAGACGTTTGGCTCCGGCTCGGGCATGGCGATCGACGCTGCCGGCTGGACGCATGGCGCCGATGGCTATAAGGGCTCGCTGTGGCTGCTGCCGGATCGTGGCTACAATGTCGTCGGCACCACCGATTACCGTCCGCGCATCAACACGATTGCCATCGAATTCGCCCCGATCGCACCGGGTGCGGCACCAGCCGCCGGCCAGGAACAGTCGGGCCTCAAGGCAACCCTTGCCGACACCATGCTTTTGACCGACGACAAGGGCGCCGACGCAACCGGCCTCGATCCGCTCAACGGCGTGCGCGCCGCGACCGACGACATGCCGATCCTGCCCGAAGCCAACGGCAAGCTCGCGCTCGATAACGAGGCGATCGTGCGGCTGCCCGACGGCACCATGTTCATCTCGGACGAATATGGTCCGAACATCTACCACTTCTCCGCCGATGGGCGTCTGATGTCGGCAACGCAGTCACCGGCGGCGCTTGTCCCGATGCGTCATGGAACGCCGAACTTCGCGTCCAACAATCCGGGACCGGGCGCGGCAGACCCAGATCCGACGGATCCCGAAACCGGCCGTCAGAACAACCAGGGCCTCGAAGGCATGGCACTGACGCCGGACGGGAAGTTCCTGATCGCTGTGCTGCAATCGGCCCCCAGACAGGATGGCGGCGATTCCGCTTCGACGCGCCAGAACACGCGCGCGCTGGTCTACGATGCCTCGGATCCGGCCCAACTCAAGCTTGCGCATGAATATGTTGTGCCGCTGCCGGTGTTCACCGATGCCAAGGGCAAGACCAAGATTGCCGCGCAGAGCGAAATCGTGGCTCTGTCGGACAAGACCTTCCTGATGCTGGCGCGCGACAGCGGCAACGGCCAGGGGGTGAAGGGCGACACCTCGCTCTATCGCGAGATCAGCGTCGTCGATGTGTCGGCGGCAACCGACATCGCCGGCACCGAGTTCGACAAGGACAAGCCGGTTGCGCCCAAAGGTGAGCTCGATCCCTCGGTCACGCCGGCCAAGCTGACGCCGTTCATCGACATCAACGACAAGACCGAGCTCGGCCGCTTCGGGCTGCACAATGGCGCGCCCAATGACCGCAACAACCTTTCGGAGAAGTGGGAGGCGATGTCGGTGGTGAGCGTCCGCGATCCAACACGGCCCGACGACTATTTCCTGTTCGTCGCCAACGACAATGACTTTCTCACCCAGGACGGCTTCCAGGTCGGCGCGGCCTACAAGGCCGAAGATGGCCCCGATGTCGACACGATGTTCCTGGTCTATCAGGTCACGCTTCCAGGCCTCGCCGGGAAGTAGCGACACCCCCAGGCAGGCGGACGCGCCTAACGCGTCCGCCTGCCTGGCACGATCGAACGGTCGGGCCCTTCAGTTGCGGCTCGCCGGCACAAGGATTGTGTTCTAGTGGGTTTGCAAAACCTAAGACTGATGATCCGTCGAAGGCACTTACCTCAACATCTCCGCGTCCTTTGGCACGCCCGCATCGATCGGCTCGGCCGTCCTGTCCGACACGGCGGCGATCTTCCCGGCGGCCGACAGGTTCGGGCGCACGAAGACCGGCGCGACGCCGTCGACGCGGCTGTAGAGGTCGATAATGTCCTGATTCATGAAGCGCACACAGCCGGAGGAAGCGTTCTTCCCGATGGAATCCCACTCCGGCGTGCCGTGCAGCCGGTACATCGTGTCCTTGCCGTCGCGGAAGAGATATAGCGCGCGTGCGCCCAGCGGGCTGTGGGGGCCGGGCGGCATGCCGTCCTTGTATTTCGCCAGTTCCGGCCGGCGCTGGATCATCTCCGGCGGCGGCGTCCAGACCGGCCACTTCTTCCTCGCCTGAACCACGGCGCTGCCGGTCCATCCGAAACCGGCCTTGCCGAGGCTGACGCCATAGCGAATTGCCTTGCCGCCGTCGCGCACCAGATAGAGGAAGTGCTCGGAGGTATCGACGACGATCGTGCCGGGTTTTTCTCCGGTCGGATCGGACACGATTTGGCGCACGAATTTCGGATCGACCTTGGCTACCGGGATTGCCGGCAGTTGATAGCCCTCGTCGACGCGCGCCGCATACATACTTGCGGCATCGCCGAAAGCCGGATCGCTTGGCGCCGCGGTCACTGGCGGCGCCGCTACGTCCGTCGTGGTGCACGCCGAAAGAGCCACGGAGGCCGCGCCCAAAGCGGATGCACCAAGAAACGCACGCCGGTTCAGGCGCTCAAAAAACAGCGGAATATCGGACATGAACCCCCGGCTTGCCCATGAGATCCAGGAAAGATGCGGCCCCACGCGTGCAGGATCAATATACGATTCCGGAAGCTTTGAGAACATGATTGGATCAAGGCACGCCAGGCGGAATTCGCAACGCTGCGTCGACCTGTCTCGTTAAATCGGCAATCATTGCGGACCGGACTCAAGATAAGCCTTCGCCGAGTTGCCTGCCATGGACGACAAGATGCCCGCGCGCCGGCGGACCAGCGACCTCACCAGTGGACCTATCCCGCGTACATTGCTGCTGTTCGCCCTGCCGGTGCTCGGCTCCAATGTTCTGCAGTCGCTCAACGGCTCAATCAATGCCGTCTGGGTCGGTCGTTTCCTCGGCGAAGCGGCGCTGACCGCCACGTCCAATGCCAACCTCGTGCTGTTTCTCATCCTCGGCACCGTCTTCGGCATCGGCATGGCGGCGACCATCCTGGTCGCGCAATCGGTCGGCGCCCGCGATCTGCCCGAAGCCCGCCGCATCGTCGGCACCAGCGCCACCTTCTTCTTCCTTGTCTCGGTGGTGTTCGCGGTCTGCGGCTGGATCTGGGTCGATACAATCCTCAATGCGCTCGGCACGCCGGCCGATGCGTTGCCGCTGGCGCGCTCCTATCTGCGTATCATTTTTCTCGCCGTACCGATGATGAACCTGCTGTCCTTCGTCATGACGGTGCTGCGCGGCGCCGGCGATTCGCGCACGCCTTTCCTATTCATGGCGCTGGCCGTCGTGCTCGACGTCATTTTGAACCCGTTGCTTATTCTCGGCATCGGCCCGTTCCCCGAACTCGGCATCGCCGGCTCGGCCACCTCGACGCTGATCGGCCAGACGGTAAGCGTGCTTGCCATCCTGATCGTGCTTTATGCGCGCAAGCACCCGCTGCGGCTGGCCGGCGCCAATCTTGCTCTGCTGCGGCCGGACCCGGCGCTGCTGCGCATTGTCGTCTTCAAGGGCGTGCCGATGGGCCTGCAGATGATCGTCGTCTCGTCCGCGGCGCTGACTGTGATGGGCATGGTCAATGCCTACGGCTCGCAGGTCGCCGCTGCCTACGGCATAGCCGCCCAGCTCTGGACCTATATCCAGATGCCGGCGCTCGCCATCGGCGCCGCGGTCTCGTCCATGGCGGCGCAAAATGTCGGCGCCGGGCGCTGGGACCGGATCGGCCGCATCGCCGCGTCCGGCGTCGGCTTCAACCTTGTGCTTACCGGCGTGCTTGTCGCGCTGCTGTTCGTATTCGATCGCGCGGTGCTCAGCCTCTTCCTCAGCAGCGACAGTGCAGCGATCGACATCGCCACTCACATCAACAAGGTCGCATCCTGGTCCTTCATCCTGTTCGGCATCACCATCGTGCTCTTCGCCACTGTGCGTGCCACGGGCGCGGTGATGCCGCCGCTGATCATCCTGGTGATCTCGGTACTTCTGGTGCGCACCAGCTTCGCCTATTTCTTTCGAAGTGCGATCGGTGAGGAAGCGTTGTGGTGGAGCTTTCCGGCCGGCTCGATAACCTCGCTCGTGCTGGCCACGGCCTATTATCGCTTCGGCGGTTGGCGCAGCGTGCACATGATCGAGAGCCGGCCGGCTGCCGGCGAACCGCCGGATACCGGCCTCGGCGTGCCGCGCCAGCGCGCGCATCTTTCGCCCGAGACGCCGAACGGCTGAAAGGCCGGCTCAGCGCGCGTATTTCGCGCCAAACCCGAGCGCCACCAGGGAAAAGACGACAATCATGCCGGCAAAGGCCAGGCTCGCCACGGTCGCGCTTGCCACGGTCGACAGGATGCCGATGCCGATGACCGGCAGCGCGTTGCCGCAAAAACAGCAGATGAAGAAGGCCGAGACCACTTCGGCGCGCCGGTCCGCCGGCGCGATCTCGTTCACCACTTGCAAGCCGCCGCGATAGCCGAGCGCTGCCGACACGCCACACAGAGCACTTGCGGCGACCATGATGGCCATCGAGGCGAAGACCTGCGCCGCAACGATCAGTGCGACGCTGGGGATCATCAGCGCAAGTGCCGCAAACATCGCGGCCCGGCTCGAAAGACGCGTCGTCGCCACAATGGTGCCGGCCGCCACGATCGACAATTCAAAGAACAGAGCGCCGGCTACCGCATGGTTGGCTACCTGCAGTTGCTGCGCCAGGATGCTCGGCGCGAGTGCCGCATAAAGGCCGACGAGCGCCATCGCGCCAAAGCCGGTCACCGCCGGCGCAACGAAATTTGCGCGGATGTCATCAGGCACGGAAAGCCGCGGCCGCATCGAGACGTCAGCCAGTTTTCCCGGCCGCGAAACGGTTTCCTGCGTACGCCAGATCAGCAGGGTTACGATCGCTAGCATCGCCAGGTGGACGACGAATATCAGCCTGAGCGGCCAAGGTGCGTATTCTGCGAGCAACCCGGCCCCCAGCGCACCAATGCCGAGGCCGAGAAAATTGGTGCTGGTGGCAATCGTCGCCGCCTGTGACTTGTCGTTGGCCGAGAGCAATTCGGCGAGCCAGGCCGTCCCAGTCCCGGCGCCGACGCCAATTCCCAATCCGCTCAAAATCCGGGCGATGTCGAGCCACGCGACATTTTCTGCGAACAGGAAAAACACCGCGCTGACGACGGCCACCGCCATCCCGGCCAATGCCATCGGACGGCGCCCGATAACATCGGACACACGGCCCAACATCAGCAGCGCTGCCAGATTGCCGATGACATAGACGGCGTAGACCAGCGTCAAAGTGATCTGCGAGAAGCCGAAGACCTGCTTGTAGATGATGTAAAGCGGCGTCAGCGCCGTGCTGCCGGCGAAAAGAGCCGCGATCATGGCAGCCACGGCAGCCGCTGCGGCGCTGCCGCCGAGTTCGTGATCGCGCGTCATGACTTGAGCGTGAGCTGTCATTTTTCGACCTTTTGCTGTTCGGGATCTGACACCAAACGCCTTTTTCGCGTCAGCCGTTCCCCCTTCCCGACTTGCTCCTGACAAGTTTGGCAGCTTTGCCGATGGCGCTGAGCGAGATCCTCTTTTAACCTCAGCGGATTGTCAGGGGAGATTCATGGGCAAAGGACGGGTCGAGGCATTCACCGATGGCGTGGTCGCCATCATCATCACCATCATGGTGCTGGAATTGAAGGTGCCGCATGGCGAGGATTTTTCCGCGCTGGCACCACTCTGGCCGATATTCCTCAGCTATGTGCTGTCCTTTATCAATGTCGGCATCTACTGGAACAATTTGCACAACATGTTCCATACCGTGCAGCGGGTTGACGGCCGCGTGCTGTGGGCGAACCTCAACCTGCTGTTCTGGCTATCGCTGATGCCGGCGACGACAGCCTTCATGGGTGAGAACCATTTCGCGCCCGTGCCGGTCGCCGTCTATGGCGTCGACCTGGCGCTCTGCGCCATCGGCTTCAACATCCTCACCATGGCCCTGCATCGACTGCACAGCAGCGAAACCCTTTTCGCCAGGGCATTGGGCAATGACCTCAAGGGAAAGATCTCGCTGGCCCTCTATATCGCCGCCGTCGCACTGACCTTCGTCAATCACTGGATCGGTGTCTCGATCTATGTCCTGGTAGCGCTGATCTGGTTAGTGCCGGACAGGCGCTTCGAGCGGCTAATCGAGAAATAGACAGACCATGATCCCGAACCGAAGGACCGCGTCAGCGAAAAGTGGATGCCGGTTTTCGGAAAAGATCATGGTCCAACGAGAAGATAGAGCCCATCCCGAATTTTATCGGGATGGAACAGGCTCTAGCCTCGCATTTCCTTCAGCTTTTCCGCTACCGAGGCGGCAAGGTCGGCGTAGCGCTCCTCCAGCCGCTCGGCCGCCTTGATCACTGAAAAATCATGGCCGAACTTTTCCAGCGCCATACGCAGCTTTTCGACGAACTCCGCCTGTTTTTCGAGCGCCGAAAAAAGTGTTTTCACTTGCGCTTCGCTGATGTCGGGATTGGCAAGCATTTGCGGCACTTCGCGGCTCATCTGGTCGCCGGTTGCGGTCTGTTCTTTCAGGATCTCGATCCAGTCGGTCAATCGTCAGTCTCCTTTTTCGATATCAGCATGCGCAGCGCCCGCCGACGCGGTCAACCCGAAGATACCGGCATCGGCTTGCGCGAGCCTCGTTCCGCGCTAAGTTCGCCGCGGCCAGAACAGGAGAAAATCATGACCACCAACGCCGAGATCCAGACCGCCCTGCCCGCACTTGCCTCCGGTAATGTCGCCGTCATCACCGGCGCGGCCAGCGGCATCGGCCTTGCCGCGGCCAAACGACTAGCGGCGATGGGCATGAAGATCGTGCTGGCCGACATCGGCGGCGCACGCCTCGATGAGGCCCGACACGCCGTCGCCGCCATCGCCGGCGAGAGCGCCGTGCTTGCTGTTGCAACTGACGTCTCGAAAGCCGACGAGCTCGACCGACTGGCCGAACGGACATTCGGCGCCTTCGGCGACGTCTCGCTGCTGATGAACAATGCCGGCGTCGGCAACAACCCCGGCAAGCCCTGGGAGAACCGCGAGGCCTGGAAGCAGTTGCTGGACATCAATTTCTGGGGTGTCATCCATGGCGTCGAGGCCTTTGCGCCGCGCATGCTGGCGGCGGGAAAGCCGGGTCTGATCGTCAACACCGGCTCCAAGCAAGGCATCACCACGCCGCCCGGCAACCTCGCCTACAACGTCTCCAAGGCTGGCGTGAAGACCTATACCGAGGGCCTTGCACACGCGCTGCGCAACGAGCCCGGCGCCAATGTCGCGGCGCATTTGCTAATTCCCGGGTTTACCTTTACCGGCCTGACCGAAGGTGCGACCGAAAAGCCGGCCGGCGCCTGGACCGGCGAGCAGGTCATCGACTTCATGCTGGCCTCGGTGCTGCGTGGCGATTTCTACATCCTGTGTCCCGATAACGAGGCGACCCGGTCCATGGACGAAAAGCGCATGGCTTGGGCGATTGGCGACATCATCGAGAACCGCCCTGCCCTGTCGCGCTGGCACCCGGACTACAAGGAAGCCTTTGCAGCATTCATGAAATGATCCGGCGAACGTCGCGCAGGAACCCGGACAACAGGCTCCCTCACGCCGAAGCGTGCTTCTTCGCGTTGCGCTTCTTGGCCACGGCTTTGGGTGCGGCCATGTCGGCAACCTGTTCGTCGTGCCGCTTCGCCGCGCGTTCACATTTGGCCCGGATTTCCTCGACTTCGGATTCGGTCAGGTGCTCGATGCCGATAAAGGTATTCTTGGCTTTGCTGACGCGGATCAACTCGTCGAGCTTGGCCTGGATCGCTGCACTGTCGCGGTTCTGGGTGTTCTGGATGAGAAACACCATCAGGAAGGTGACGATCGTGGTGCCGGTATTGATGACGAGCTGCCACGTGTCGGAAAAGCCGAAGACCGGACCGCTTGCCGCCCAGACCACAATGATCAGGAAACAGACGGCAAACGTCGGCGGCAGACCGGCAAGATGGGCGATATGGTTGGCGATCCTGGTGAACAGCTTTTCGATCATGGCAGGGAGAAACAATCGGCAACTGCTTCGAGTTCCCTGCGAGGAGGAATTCACGGTCAAACAGCGCACGCGCCGCGCTCGCAACGATCAGGCGGCGTCGTTTTCCCAGCGGTCGAGGAAAGCCTCGATAGGCAAGGCCTGCATGTCGGGGACTGCCCTGGCCAGTTTCTCGACCGGCCAGTCCCACCAGGCAAGACGTTCGATCCGTGCCGCAGTTTCCGCGCTGAAGCGCTGGTACAATGGCCTGGCCGGAACGCCAGCGACGATTGCATAGGCCGGCACGTCGCGCGTCACCACCGCGTTGGCACCGACGATCGCGCCGTTGCCGATCACTATGCCAGGCATGATCACCGCGCCATGGCCGATCCAGACATCATGGCCGATGCTGACGGCTTTCGCCCGCCGTCGGTTGCGGAACGCCTGATCGACACCCAGCCAGCGGAAGTACTCGTTGGGCCGGTAGCTGATCTTGTGTTGCGTCAGCCGCTCGACCGGATGTTCCAGCGCATTGATGCGGCTGTTGGCGGCAATCGAGCAGAATTTGCCGATCGTCGTATAGATCGCTTCAGCGTGGCGCTCGAAGTAGGAGAAATCGCCGACCGTCACCTCGCGTAGGATGACCCGCTCGCCGATCGACGCATAGCGTCCAAGCTTGCACGCCTTCAGCTCCGCCGTCGGATGGATGCGCGGCTCGGGATCTTTCAGGACAAGGTGTTCGGGACGGTCCATGCGCGCGCTTTACGCCGGCACGCATAGTCTCGCAAGCCGAGTGCAGCGCCGCGCATCCGTTTGGATGCGCCAAGGACCCTGTAGCACCTTCAGTCTCTATTTCGGCTTGCCGCTGGTCCACACCACGTTCTGGCCGTAGAGCGGCACGGTGGTGACCGACATCTTTGCCGAGCCATCCTGCACCTGGCGCGAATGCGATAGGTAGATCAGCGTCTCGTTGGCCTTGTCGTAGATGCGGTTCACCACCTGCTTTTTCCAGATCAGGCTGATGCCTTGCTTGAACACCTCCTCGCCGGCCTCGCTCATGTCGATGTCGCCAATGGTGATCGGCCCGGTCTGGCGGCAGGAGATCGAAGAATCGGACGGGTCCTCGAACCAGTTGCCTTTCTGCAGGCGGTCGATCATGCCACGGTCGAAATAGGAGACGTGGCAGGTCACGCCCTCGACCTTCGGATCCTTGATCGCCTCGACGATGATGTCGTTGCCGAGCCAATCGACGCCGACCTTGCCGACTTCCTCGGCGACGGCCGCGCCGGCACCAATGACCAGGCATGCAGCCAACGCGCCGCCAATCAATTTTCGCAAAGAGGCCTCCTGCGGTTCGAATTTTGCCGACCTCAGGTGGGACGAACGGCGGCGCTTTGCAAGCAGATCGCCTTCCCACAGCATTGCCGGTTGCGGCAACGCGACATCTTTGCGTCGGTGCGACTGAACCGCTAAGAGTGATCGCCAAGCTGGGGCCTTCACGGCGCCAATATGGCGGCCGATGGAAATCACGACGGACTTTCACTGATGATGCGTTCAATTCTGGTCGGCATTCTGGTCCTGATGGCCGCAGGCATCGGCTGGCTCACCTTCGACTGGTACCGCGGACATTATGGCGGCGAGCCGTTCGGAGCGCCATTTACGCTGGTCGACCAGAAGGGCGCGCCGGTCACCGAAGCCGCCTTTCGCGGCCACCCCAGCGTCGTTTTCTTCGGCTTCACGCATTGTCCGGAAGTCTGCCCGACCACGCTTTTCGAGTTGGCCGGCTGGCTGAAGACGATGGGCGACGACGGCAAGAATCTGCGCGCCTATTTCGTTACGGTCGACCCGGAGCGCGACACGCCCGAAATCATGAACACCTATGTCAGCAATTTCTCCGATCGCATCCTCGGCATCACCGGCGATCCCGACAAGGTCCACGCCATGGCCAAGTCCTTCGGTATCTACTGGAAGAAAGTCGACACGAACGACGGCGACTACACGATGGACCACACCGCTTCGGTGCTGCTGCTCAATGCCAAGGGCGATTTCGCCGGCACCATTGCCTATGGCGAAAGCCCGGACGCCGCCATCGCCAAGCTCAAACGGCTGGCGGCGGAAGGTTGACATATCCGGTAATGACGCAGACGCGTTTGTATTTCACCGCGGGCAAGATCGAGGCTGATCGCATCTTCGCGGCGCTCGGTGCGGCGTTCGACGATGAGGGCCTGCCGGTTGCGGTGCTCGAGGTCGACGAGGACCGCGACATCCACGAAGTATCGCTCTATGCGGACGACAACGTCGATGCGGTCGAGGCGCGGCTTAGGGACATCCTTGCCGGACTGTCGCTGTCGAAATCGATAGAGCGCGAAGCGCTGCCCGACATCGACTGGGTGGCGCGCTCGCTGGAGGGGTTGAAGCCGGTGCGGGCCGGGCGCTTCTTCGTCCATGGCGCGCATGACCGCAGGAAGCGCCACAGCGGTGAGCTCGCCATCGAGATCGAGGCCGGCCTTGCCTTCGGCACCGGCCATCACGGCACCACCGCCGGCTGCCTCGAAATGCTGGAGCAGGTCATAGAGCGCGAGCATCCGCGCAACGCGCTCGACCTTGGCACCGGCAGCGCGGTGCTCGCCATCGCGGTGGCCAAGCTCGCTCATATTCCAGTGCTGGCGACCGACATCGACCCGGTCGCCGTCAAGGTGGCCGCCGCCAATGCGCGGCTGAACCATGTCAAGGCGCTCATTGAAACGGTGGCTGCACCCGGTTTTCATCATCCGATCTTTGCCGCGCGTGCGCCCTTCGACCTGATAATTGCCAATATATTGGCGCGGCCGCTGATGCGGCTGGCGCCGCAAATGGCCGGGCATATCGCGCGCGGTGGCTCGATCGTTTTGTCAGGCATTCTCGAGCGCCAGCGCGACGCGGTGATCGCGGCCTATGTCGGCCAGAAATTCCGGCACGTCCGCACCTTGCACCGCGAAGGCTGGGTGACGATCCATCTCAAGCGCTGAGGCGCCGCGCCTTCAACGCATCCGCTCGGACCTAGCGAGAGTTCGCCGCTTTCTTCAGCTCTTCGCGATCGTAGCCGTGAGCTTTCAGCGTTTCGTCATCAAAGCCAAGCAAAACGCCGCTCACATACCGGCTCGCTTCGCGCTGGCGAGCTTCGATCAGCGCGTTCACAGCGCTTCTGAAAAATCCGCGTCTGGCTGAAATCGTGGACATGATGGTCTCCTTTGCAGGCAATAAGACACGTTCCTCCACGTTAAGAAGGTAAGCCTTGCTGACGCTTTTTGAAATCGCCGATTCTGCATGGCCTCCATGCGCAAAAAGAGGCTGTCGCGACCAGGCATGATCGTTCCGAAAATCGATTCCGATTTTCGAGGTCATGCGCTACGGTCGCGCCAGCATTCGAGGAGAGCCCACATGTTCCAGACCTTCGATTCCGCCGGCGATCCGGCCGTTGGCAAGCCGCGCGTGGCAATGCTACGCCAATGGTTGGCGGCGAATGGGCTGGACGGCTTCATCGTGCCCCGCGCCGATGAGCACCAGGGCGAATATGTCGCCGACCGCTCGGCACGGCTGAAATGGCTGACCGGCTTCAGCGGCTCGGCCGGCGTCGCCATTGTGCTTGGCAAGCGCGCCGCCATGTTTGTCGACGGGCGCTACACGCTGCAGGTGCGCCAGGAGGTTGATCTCGACATCTTTTCGATCGAGAGCCTTGTCGACAACCCGCCGGCCAACTGGATCAAGGACAATCTCGGCAAGGGCGTGCGGTTGGGCTTCGATCCATGGCTGCATACGATCAGCGACGTCAAGGCGCTGAGGGCCTCGGCCGTGAAGTCCGGCGCGATACTGGTGCCGCTCGAACAAAATCCGATCGACGCCATTTGGCAGGACCAGCCCGGGCCGCCACTGGCGCCGGTCGAGATCCACCCGATCGGCTTTGCCGGCGAACTGGCCAAGGACAAGTTGGTCCGGCTGGCGGCAGCCATCGAGAAGGAGGGCGCCACCCATGCCGTATTGACCGACCCCTCCTCCATCGCCTGGGCCTTCGACATCCGTGGTGGCGACGTGCCGCACACACCGCTGGCGCTCGGCTTTGCCGTGCTCGCCGCCGACGGATCGCATCTGCTTTTCATGGACCAGCGCAAGTTCTCACGCACCGTCGCAGCCTATCTGACGCAGCTCGCCGAATTGCACGAACCCGGTGAATTCGAAACAGCGATCGTCACCCTGGCCAAGGGCGGTGCAAAAATCGCGCTGGACCCCGCTCTGGCGGCGGAGAAGCTCAGCATGCTGGTCGAGGACAATGGCGGCACCGTCACTGCCGCACCGGATCCGGCCCGCATCCCACGCGCAACGAAGAACAAAGCCGAGATCGCCGGCGCCCGCGCCGCGCATCGCCGTGACGGAGCCGCCGTCGCCAAGCTGCTGTGCTGGCTCGACCGTCAGGAACCCGGCACGCTCGACGAGATCACCGTTGTCACCAGGCTCGAGGAGACGCGCCGGCAAACCGGCGACGAAACACAGATGCCGCTGCGCGACGTCTCGTTCGACACAATCTCCGGCGCTGGTCCCAACGGCGCCATCATGCACTATCGCGTCTCCCGCGCCACCAATCGCAAACTGGAGCATGGCGAGCTGTTCCTGCTCGATTCCGGCGGACAGTACCAGGACGGCACCACCGACATCACCCGCACAGTGCCGATTGGCGCGCCGACGGAAGAGATGCGCGAGCGCTTCACGCTGGTGCTGAAAGGCATGATCGGCATCTCCATGCTGCGCTTTCCACTGGGCACGCGCGGCTCCGAACTCGATGCCGTAGCGCGCCTGGCGCTATGGAGACACGGCTGCGATTTCGCCCATGGCACCGGGCACGGTGTCGGCTCCTATCTTGCCGTACATGAGGGCCCGCAGCGTATCGCCAAGACCGGCACCGAAAAGTTGCTGGCCGGCATGATCGTCTCCAATGAGCCCGGCTATTACAAGGAAGGTTCTTACGGCATCCGCATCGAAAATCTCGTCCTGGTCACTCCGGCTGAGATGGTCGAAGGCGGTGACATCGCCATGCATGGCTTCGAGACGCTGACGCTGGCGCCGATCGACAAGCGGCTGATCCGGTCGGATCTGTTGACGCGTGACGAGTTGCATTGGCTCGACGAATACCACGCGCGGGTGCTGGCCGAGATCGGGCCGATGCTCGACGGCGAGACGCTGGCCTGGCTGGAAAAGGCAACCGCCCCGCTGCCGCACGACTTCAAGCAATAGCGGCGGCGGCAACGCCGGTTGACAGGCTTTGCTCCGCAAGCAGTTCTTGCAAAGCCGTGACGTTGGGAGAACCGGCTCCCTTGCGCCAGAACAACACCGTGACGGCGTTGTCTTCGTCAGAGGGCAGTTCGTGCAGCTTTAGCCAGCGGCTCTCCGGGAAACCCGAAAGCACACTTTTCGGCATCAGCGCTATGCCCATGCCAGCCACCACGCAACTAAGGATGGCATGGTATGAACCAAGCTCGATGGTTTTCTCGGCCATGAACCCTCTGCGCGCGTACCATTGTTCCAGCCGCTTGCGGTGCGGGCAGCCGTGCTCGAAGGCTATCATGGTTTTGGGCATGTCCAGGCGGTCGTCGATCGAAACGCGCGATGCCGCCGAGACAATGATCAGCTGCTCCTGGAATGCGGGCAGCTTTTCGAACGGAGCGTCGGCGATGGGCTCGGCGGCGAACGCCGCATCGAGTTCGCCGGCAAGCATGGCGGTCGCGAGAACCTGCGGGTTGCCGGTGCGCAACTGGATTTCCACTTCGGGATAACGTGCGTGATAGTCGGCGAGCAGACTTGGAAGCCGTGCCGCGGCGGTGCTCTCCATGGCACCTAGGCGAAGCGTGCCGCGCGGGCGTGGATCGAGCATCGCCGTTCGCGCCTCCTCTGCAAGCGCCAGCAGCCGATCCGCATAGCCGATCAATTTGTGACCGGCGGGCGATACGTGCAGGCGCTTGCCCTCCCGGATAAACAGCTGCACGCCGAGATCCTCCTCGAGCTGCCGGATGCGTGTGGTCACGTTCGATTGCACGCGAAACAGTTTTTCCGCTGCCCTGGTGATTCCGCCCTCGCGCACCACCGTGCGGAAGATGCGCAGATCGGCCAAATCCATATATCTCTCCTGGAGAACATAACGATCTTAATTATTCATTTTAGCTGATTAGCCCTTTCCCGTAAATCGTCGGTGTAGCTGCCGATCAACACGGCAAACCAGGGGAGATGGAAATGTCGCCTGAGCCCTTCGGCATCCAGCCGATCGATCTAAGCGCATTGACGCCGAAGCAGCGCGAGGCGCTCTATAGCGGCGCCGTGCGTCGCGCCCACCAGGAGAGAGCGGAGGCGATCCGGCTGAGCCTGTCGCGGGTCGCGTCGATATTCAAGAAGCCTGCTGGCTGGGCAGGAGCTATTGTTTCGTTCGCTGGGCTTATGGGCGCTGCGGCGAAGCGTACGATCAGAAGTGGTGATTTTCGCAATGGCGGTGGGTCGGCTATCGACCGGACCGCAGCATCACCCTGAGTGCGAAGCCGACCTGGCTTGTGCTGCCCAACAACTGCGTGACCGACATCACACAGACGACGCCAATCTGCAGGGGATTGACCGCAGCCTTACTGCTGCCAACCGGCTTTCTTCAACAGATCCGCCATCTGGTCTGCCCAATGTGGATTGCGCAGCCTGAGCGGCGCCAAGGCATCGCCTGTAGGGTTCTCCATCTCCCGCATCAGTTCGACGCAAGATCTTGCCTCCGGCAGACGGCCAAGCGAGACGTAGCAGCAGGCGAGTGTTTCATGGGTGGGTCGCCACGTGGGACCGACCTTGCGAGCCTCAATCGCCGCGACGAGCCCCTCGTTTGCCTGCCCCGCAAATAGATAAGCGAGCGCCAGGACATTAAACCAGACGAAGTTCTGCGGATCGTACCGGTTCAACATAAGGCCGTGTTCGAGCGGCGCTATCGCTTCGGATGCGCTGCCGCGGAAAAGCTGCCCCATTCCCATAGCCAGATGACCAAGAGCGAAACTTGGGCTGATCTCGATCGCTCTTTCCGCAGCAAGAACGGCTTGTTCCTGCGCATTGGCATAGATGCTGCAGATGGCGAGCGCATAATGCGAATAGGGATTTTTCTCGTCGAGCCGAACCGCCTTCAGGGCTGCATCCAGGCCTTCTCGGATATCCTGTGCCGGCTTGTCGCTCCAGCCGTAAGCGACGATGCCGGCGCTCACCCGACCGAGCCAGAGATGGGCCTCTGCGAGTTCAGGATCGAGCTTGCACGCCAGCCGAAATAACTCGCGGCCACGCAAGTGAGTTTGACGGCCGACGTGGTGAAAATGCCAGGTACCTTGCCGCACCAGGTCCCAGGCCGTCGCATTTCCGCTGTTGCGTCCAACGGCTGGGAGCGACTCCGTCTTGAGCAGTTCGGGTTCGATCGCACCAGCCACCCGCTCGGCTATGGCATCCTGGACGGCGAACGCCTCCGTCAGTTCCATCTCGTATCGTTCGGCCCAGATCTGATTGGCCGAGGCGGCATCGACCAGTTGCGTCGAGACCCGGATCTGCTGGCCGGACCGGCGCACACTTCCTTCCAAGACATAACGGGCGCCAAGCTCGCGGGCCACCTGTTTGGAGTCGACCGACTTGTCCTTATAGACGAAGCTGGAATTGCGCCCGATCACCCGGAACCATCGGAACCTTGTCAGCGCGGTGATGATGTCCTCGGTGATGCCGTCAGCCAGATAGGCCTGTTCCCTGTCGCCGCTGACATTGGCGAACGGCAACACCGCAATGGACGCCCTTTCGGAGAGACCCGCCAGTTGGCTCGGAAGCGCATCGTCTGCAGCGGGGTCAAGCACATGAACACTGCCGGCGAAGCGATATCCGGTGCGGGGGACGGTGGCGATCCATTCGCTGCCGTCCGGCTGCGGGCCGAGTAGCTTGCGCAGGGCGGCAATCTGCACCGAAAGATTGCTTTCCTCGACGACGGCATCGGACCAGGCGGCCTCCATGAGGGCCGTCCTGCTCAGCGCCTGCGTCGGTGCCTCCACCAGGGCCTGAAGCAACGACAAGCCTTTTTGCCCGACCGCAACTGGCTTGCCCTCGCGAACAAGCGTCCCGCGCAGCAGGTCGAGCACGAACGGCCCGAACGCGAAGCGTCGCGGTGCTGAAGCATCTCGCTTTCCGGCTTCGGAAGAATTCGGAACTTTTCGCCTCCTGTTAAGGACTTCGGACGGGGGACTGATCATTCTGGCCGTCCTTCGCACAGACTAACACAAATGGAGGTTCAAGATGATGATGTTGAAACAGCCGGCCGCAATGGACAGTGCTGCGCCCAGCGAGGGAAAGGCTTTGGTTGTTAGGGGCGGCGAGGCTTATCGGGCCGAACAGGGGTCGGACTATCTGCCGGGAATAAGTGCTGAGACCGTCGGAGCGAAGGCCCTTTGGCTGGGCGTCGCCTCAATCCCGCCGGGCAAGCGGACCAAAGCCCATGTCCATGCGCGCCACGAAACAGCATTTTATATGCTGAGCGGAGACGAGTTGGAGATGTGGAGCGGGGACGAACTGCAGTTTCGCGACCTCGTGCATCCCGGCGACTATCTCTACATTCCCGCCAACGTGCTTCACGTTGCCGTGAACCGGGCAAGCACGCCGGCCACCTTTATTGGCGCCCGCAACGAACCGACCGCACAGGAGAGTGTCATTCTCTTCCCGAAGATGGACGGCAAAATACCATAGAGCGGCGATCTGGCAGGAAGACAGGCGTACTCCGTCGGTCCACTACCCGACGAGCTGCCGCGCAAGGATCAGCACGGCAGCACCCGCCAGGAACATCGCCATCAGCCCGCCGCGCAGCGAGACCAGGCCGGCAACAATCAAGGCTGCCCATTCCGCCGGTCCGGCGCTGAGCGCCGCCGGCGCCACCAGCGTGGTCAGCACCGCCGCCGGCACGGCGCTGAGCCCGGCCTCGACGCGCGGATGGATATGGTCGAAGCGTGAGATCACCAGATGACCGCCGATGCGGGTCAGATAGGTCGCGATCGAAGCGGCGACGATGATCCACAAGGTCGTGCTCATGGCCGTGTCTCCACGCCGCTGTGGCGGGGCGGCAGGATGACGGCGAGCAGCACGCCGGCCAGCGCACCTATGGAGACATGCCAGGGCGAGCCGACGGTTTTGTACGCAATGGTGGAGGCGGCAGCGCTGGCGATGACCACCGGCAGCCACAGCGGCCGCTTGCGGAAGCTCATGACCAGGCCGAGAAAATAGATCGGCAGCAGGAAGTCGATGCCCAGCACATGGGTGTCGGGAATAAGCTTGCCGAACATCGCGCCGAGCGCGCTTTCGATGACCCAGAACACATAGACCGGCAGCCCAAGCCCCATATACCAGGTAAACCCGACGGTTTCGCCGGCCTCCGCCTTGCGCTCGGCCATCGCGAACTGCGGATCAGTGAGCACGAAATAGCCTATCGCCTGCTGGATCAGTGGCCAATGCGCGATGCGCCGGCCGATACCGGCCGAATAGAGCACGTGGCGAAAATTCACCGCGAAGATCGACAGCACGATCAGCCACGGCGCGACATGCTGGCCGAACAGCTCGATGCCGACCATCTGGCTGGCGCCGCCGAACACCGTTGCGCTCATCAGGAACGCTTCGAGCACGGAAAACCCGTTGTCGACTGCGAGCGCCCCGAACAGCAATGCAAACGGCGCCGATGCCACCACGACGGGCATGCTGAGCCGCACGCCGTCCCAGAAATCGCTTTTCGCACTGTTTTCGGAGATTGCTTCCGCCGACATCAATCGCCTCCTCGGGACGGTCGTATGTAGGGAGGGCCGCCCTCCTTGTCACACCAATTCGATTGAGGCAAATGATCAGCGGAAGTGATGGCTGAGGCGGGCGGCAAGGCGCTCCAGTGCCCAGTGGATAAAAATCAGACGCTTGGCACCTGGGAGGGCATATCCGTTGGCGCCCATCGGTCCTTGCCAAAAGTGGCGGCCACAGACCCAAGGCCAGAGGTGGTTCCCCAGAGGTGGTTGCAATGAGCGAATTTTTCATCGATCCAAAATTCGGCCGCCTGGCCTTCGGCGCCGATCCCGGCAGCTATCACGCGACGCGGCCTGGCTATCCTGATTGGGTATTCGAAATTCTATGTGAACGGTGCCGTCTCGCCCCTGGCACGGCGACGTTCGAGATTGGCGCAGGTACAGGAACTGCTACGCGCCGCTTACTCGAACTGGGCGCGAGCCCGATGCTCGCCATCGAGCCGGATTCTCGCCTCGCGACTTTCCTTTGCGAGACTATTCAGGACAAGGCGCTCTCGGTGAGCGTCTCTGCGTTTGAGGATGCCGTCCTTGAGAAGGCCGGTTTTGATCTCGGCGTCAGCGCCACTGCCTTTCATTGGCTGGATGAGGACACCGCGCTGGTCAAGGTCGCCGAGCTGCTTCGGCCGGGCGGCTGGTGGGCAATGGTCTGGAATGTATTCGGCGACAACAGTCGCCCCGATCCCTTTCATGATGCGACGAAGGCACTGCTTGAAGGGCCTTCGAGCCGTTCGGCGGGCTCAAATGGTATTCCGTTCGCCCTTGATGCCGAGGCCCGCGTGGCGGCGCTGGAGCGAACCGGCGCGTTCGATTCCATCGAACATGGGACAAGTGTCTGGTCGCTCGTCCTCGATCCTGACCAGACGGTCGCCCTCTATGCCACTTTTTCCAACATCAACATCCGCAGCGACCGCAAAGCAATCCTGGCGGAGCTGGGTCGCATCGTCCGCGACGAGTTCCAAGGCTCCATAACCCGCAACATGACCACCAGCCTCTACACTGCGCGGCGCATTTGACTGTCTGATTTATCCGCTAGCGCGGCGAAGCCTTGCCTTCGATCGCCCTGCCCCAGTCGAGCAGCGGTTTTGCCCGCATGACGAAGTCGACGAGTTCGTCGACCAATCCAGCTCCATAAATATCCGCCGGCTCGACTGCGTGCCGGACGGCAAAATGCCGATTGCGGATCGCGGCAGCGAGATCGGGCTCGGCGATATGCTCGAAGCCGCGCGGCGTGCGCTTCATGCAGCCGTCCGGGTCGAGCTCAAGGCCGTTCTTTTTCAGCGCCGCGACGAGGGTGCGGAATTCAGCCGGCCGCTTCGCGATCGCGTTGCGCAGTGCCAGCAATAGCTCCGGTCCGGGCTGCCACCAGGCAACGGCGGCAAAGCAGCGCTCGAGCCCGATATGGACGTAAAACACGCCCTGTTCCATCTTGGTGCCGTCAGGCGAAAGGATCGCCGACAAATGCCGGTTATAGGGCCGTTTGTCCTTGGCGAAACGCACATCGCGGTTAATCCGGAACAGCGACTTCTTGCGGTCGCCGCGCAGGCCGAGCCCCGCGGCCGTGAAGCGCTCGGAGAGCGTCTCGACCAGATCGCCGAAGGGATCACGCAGGTCGCGTTCGAAAAGGTGGCGGTTTTCCAAAAACCACTCCCGGCTCTGATGAAAATCGAGCGCCTTGAGGAAGGGAATGGCCTTTTGCCCAAAACCGTAGAACACAGCCGCCATCACCCGCCCTTGCCGATCCGCTGCAGCCAGGTGTCCTCGTCGATCACCTCGATGCCGAATTTGGTCGCGTCCTTCAGCTTGGAACCGGCGCCCGGCCCCGCTACCAGGAGATCGGTCTTCGCAGAAACCGAGCCGGCGACCTTCGCGCCGAGACGTTCAGCCATCGCCTTGGCCTCGGGGCGCGTCATCTTTTCCAGCGTGCCTGTAAACACGATTGTCTTGCCGGCGACCGCACTATCGGCTGAGACGTTCACAATGTATGGCTTCGGGTGGACCTGTGTGAGCAGCGCTTCAAGCACGGCGTCGTTGCGTTCATTGCCGAAGAAATCGCGAAGCGCACCTATCACCGTATCGCCGATGCCGTTGATCGAAGGAAAAACGGTGTGTGGATCGGCCGCCGCCGCCGTCTCCTTGCCAATGCGGATCAACTCCTCGATCGTCGAGAAGGTTCGGGCAAGCACAGCGGCCGTCGTTTCGCCGATATGGCGGATGCCCAGCGCAAAGATGAAGCGATCGAGTTCGGGTTCGCGGCGAGCGTCGATGGCAGCGAAGAGCTTGTCGAGGCCGTCGTAGTTGCGTTCCTCGACACTGCGTACATTCTTGCGCGTCTTGCCCGATGCGGCCTCACGCTGCCTGGCCTGCTCCTCCCGCCGTTCCGCCAGCGCCTTGGTGACGGCGGGACGGCGGTCCCTGAGCGTGAAGATATCGGCAGCTGTCTTGATCAACCCGGCATTGAAGAACAGGTCTATGTTTTCAGCGCCCAGGCCTTCGATATCCATGGCGCCGCGCGACACAAAGTGGCGCAATCCTTCCACGGCCTGCGCAGGGCAGATCAGCTCGCCGGTGCAACGTCGGCGGGAATCCTCCTTGCCGGTCTTCTCGTTGATCTCGCGCGTTGCGGGTGAGCCACAGATCGGACATTTGTGCGGGAATTCGTAGGGCACGGCATCTGGCGGACGCTTATCGGCTACGACGCTGACGATCTGCGGAATGACGTCCCCTGCCCGCTGGATGACCACTGTGTCGCCGATACGCACGTCATAGCCGTCGCGGATCGGCTGGCCGTTGCTATCCAGACCCTTGATGTAATCTTCGTTGTGAAGCGTGACGTTTTCGACCACGACGCCGCCGACCGTGACGGGTGCAAGCCGGGCAACGGGCGCCAGCGTACCGGTACGGCCGACCTGAATGTCGATCCTCAGCACGGTTGTCATGGCCTGTTCGGCCGGAAATTTGTGGGCGATGGCCCAGCGTGGTTCGCCAGTGACGAAACCCCATCTGCGCTGCAATTCCAGCTGGTCGACCTTGTAGACGACGCCGTCGATGTCGTAGCCCAGTGATGAGCGCTGGGTCTCGATCAGGTGATAATGCGCGACCAGTTCCTCGACCGATCTTGCCCGGACCATCAGCGGGCTGACCTTGAACCCCCACTCCGCGAATTTCTGCACGGAATCGTACTGGGTCGGAGCCGGATCCTTTGTGGTAAAGCCCCAGGCGTAGGCAAAGAACTTGAGGTTGCGGCTGGCGGTAATAGACGGGTCCTTCTGACGGAGCGACCCGGCCGCGGTATTGCGCGGATTGACGTAATCCTGGCCGCCGATCGCCGCCGAGCGCTGCTTCAACGCCTCGAATTCCGCGTAGGTCATATAGACCTCACCGCGTATTTCGATGACCTCGGGCCAGCCCGATCCCTTCAAGGTCTTGGGAATGTCGGCGATGGTCCTCAGATTGGCGGTGATGTCCTCGCCAACGGCGCCGTCGCCGCGCGTTGCCCCCTGCACGAACACACCACCTTCATAACGCAGCGAAGCCGACAGCCCGTCGATCTTCGGCTCAGCCGTGAAGGCGATGTCCAGATCCTTGTCGCGATCAAAGAACCGCCGGCCACGTACGATGAAATCGGCGACATCCTGGTCGGTATAGGCCTTGGCGAGGCTGAGCATCGGCACCGCATGACGCACCTTGGCAAAGCCTTCCGCCGGTGGCGCGCCGACCCTGCGTGAGGGGGAATCCTCACGCAGCAAAGCAGGGAAGCGCTGTTCGATGGCGAGATTGCGCCGCGTCAGCGCGTCATATTCCGCGTCCGTGATTATCGGCGCGTCCTCGCCATGGTAGCGCCGGTCGTGCTCGGCGATCTCCTGCGCCAACCGCTTCAACTCGCTTGCCGCCTCGCTTTCGCTGAGCGAATCGACTGGTTTTTCGTCCATACACTGCTCCCTCCACGGTGGCGCGACACAATAGAACAGGATTCTCTCATGAGGGAGAGATCAGACACGGAAATCATTCCTGAACAGCAGGATGGAGCCAGACCCTGACTCAGGTCACGAGCGCCGGAAACGAACTCGTCTAGAGCAATTCCAGGAAAAGTGTGAAACGGTTTTCCGTCCGGAATTGCGCAAAACAAAGAGGTAGAGCGGTTCGGCGTGATGAACCGCTCTACGCTGCCGCGATGTTCTCCCGCAGCAAGCGCTCGGCCGCCGCGCGCGCCTCGTCGGTGATGGTGGCGCCGGCGAGCATGCGCGCGATCTCCTCCTGCCGCGCCGCCCGGTCCATCTCGGCGATGCCGGTCGACACCCGGTCGGCCCCGCCTGACTTGGAGATCAGGAAATGCGTCGCGGCGCGCGCCGCCACTTGCGGCGCGTGCGTGACCGAAAGCACCTGCACGCGCTTTGCCAGCCGCGCCAGCCGCTGGCCGATGGCGTCGGCAACCGCGCCGCCTACCCCGGTGTCGATTTCGTCGAAGACCAGGGTCGGCGCCGAGCCGCGATCGGCCAGCGCCACCTTGAGTGCCAGCAGAAAGCGCGAAAGCTCGCCGCCGGAAGCGACCTTCATCATTGGGCCGGGCCGGGTGCCGGGGTTGGTGTGCACCCAGAACTCGACCTGGTCGATGCCTTCTTCCCTGCGGCTCCCGGCATCGCTTGCGATCTCGACGATGAACTCAGCCCGTTCGAGCTTCAGCGCCGGCAGTTCGGCCATTACCGCCTTGGTCAGCCCTGCGGCCGCCGCATGGCGAAGCGACGACAGCTGGGCCGCCGTAATGTCATAGGCCTGACGCGCAGCTGCAGCCTGTCTCTCCAGCGCATGCAGGCGCTCTTCGCCAGCGTCGAGATCGGTAAGGTCGGCCGCCATGGTGTCGCGCAGTTGCGCCAGATCGTCGACAGCGACGCTGTGCTTGCGCGAGGCGGCACGCAGCGCAAACAGCCGCTCCTCGGCCTTCTCCAGCCGCTGCGGATCATATTCAGTGGCGCGAAGTGCTGCTTCCACGCCCGACTGCGCCGCGTCGAGCGACAGCATCGCCTCGTCGAGCGATTTGACGACCTCTTCAAGCAAGCCGGGCGCTTCCGTCACCTTGCGCTGCAGCCGCCTGAGCAGGCTGGCCAACTGCGGCAAGGGTGAGGACGGGCCCGAGAGCACATCCTGCGCATCGTGGATTTCCGAGGCGATCTTTTCGGCACGCATCATCGAGGCGCGCAGTTCGGCGAGCTCGGTCTCTTCACCCGGTTGCGGATCGAGCCTGGTCAATTCGGCGACCGCCGCACGCAGATAATCGGCCTCGCGGGAAGCCGCCTCGACTTTGGCCCGGTGCCGTGAAAATTCCTGCTCGCAGGCGCGCCAGTGCCGCCACGCCTCGCCTGTTGCACGCGCGGCGCCCAGATGACCGCCGAAGCTGTCCAGCAATTCCCGATGCGCACCGGGATCGACCAAAGCGCGCTCGTCGTGCTGGCCGTGGATCTCGACCAGCGCATGGCCGACGTCGCGCATCAGCGTCACGCTGGACGGCTGGTCGTTGACGAAAACGCGCGTGCGGCCGTCCGCCGTCTGGACGCGGCGCAGGATGATGTCGCCGTCGTCCTCGAGGGCGTTCTCGGCGAGCAGCATACGGGCCGGGTGGTTGCGCGGCACGTCGAACACAGCGATGACCTGGCCTTGTGCCGCGCCATGCCGCACCAGCGAGGCGTCGCCGCGGGCGCCAAGCGCCAGCGACAAGGCGTCGAGCAGGATGGACTTTCCGGCGCCGGTTTCGCCGGTCAGCACCGAAAGGCCGGACGAGAAGTCGATGTCCAGCTTCTCGATCAGAACGATATCGCGGATCGACAGCCTGGAGAGCATGGTGACGCGCCGCTCAGGCGCCGGTGATCAGCTTCCCGGCCTTGGAGATCCACGATCCGGCATTCTCGCGCGGCTCGAGCCCACCACTCTGCAGGAGCTTATAGGAGTCCTTGTACCACTGGCTGTCGGGATAGTTGGTGCCGAGCACGGCCGCGGCGGTCTGCGCTTCCGACGTCAGCCCCATCGCGTAGTAGCTCTCGGTCAGACGCGCCAGCGCCTCCTCGACATGGCGTGTGTTGGAATAGTTCTCCACCACGTTGCGGAATCGTTTGACGGCTGCGATGTACTCGCGGCGCTCGAGATAATAGCGGCCGATCTGCATCTCTTTGCCGGCGAGCTGATCGTTGGCGAAGCGGATCTTCTCCTTGGCGTCGTCGGCATATTCGGACGTGGGCCAGCGCGTCACCAGGTCCTGCATCGTCTGCACGGTAAGACGCGCTTCCTTCTGGTCCTGGGTGACGTCCTTGATCTGGCGGTAGTAGCTCAGCCCGATAATATATTGGGCATAGGCTGCATCGTCGGTCGACGGGTAAAGGGTCAGGTAGCGCTTGGCCGAACCGATCGCCTCGTCGTAATTGCCCTGACGGTAGTCGGCAAAGGCGCCCATCACCATCGATTTGCGGGCGAATTCCGAATACGGATGCTGGCGGTCGACGGCATCGAATTTGCGGCTTGCCTCCTGCAGGCGCCCGGCATTCAGATTGGCGAGACCCTGATTATAGAGCACGTCGGCCGGCTCGGTCTGATCGACATAGGTCGATAGATCGACGTCCTTCTCGGACGACATGCAGGCCGACAGAAACAGCGATGGAACGACGACCGAAAGCGCCAGGAAAACAGCCCGCCGCGGCGCCTTCGATTGACCAACTCGCTTGAAAAACATGATTGGATTCCGCCCTTTCGGCGTCATTTCAGTCGACGGCAGCAGCCATAAACCATAACCGCCTTGCCCGGCAACGCTATCCCCGGCCAATCGCACATTTTTGTGGCGGTTTGGCGCCACCTGGAAAGCTGTGCGATTTGGCCGGCCAGTGATGCATCCTTGCAACACAGCTGATCGCAATAAGAGCCGCAAAAACGTTAAGAATCAGATCATCCAGGGCGCAAAGAGGGGGGCATTGACAGCGCTCATCTCGGCGGCACGGCCGCGCTCGCGGCGCGTCGTCTCGACGATCTCGAAAGCCGAACGGTCGGACAAGAGACGGCGCAGCGCCGCGGCGTTCAGCCTGTGGCCACCACGATAGGAGCGGAAGCAGCCGATAAACCGGGCACCGGCGAGCGCCAGGTCGCCCATTGCATCCATCGTCTTGTGCCGCGCGAACTCGTTGGGATAGCGCAGGCCTCCCATGTTGATCACGCGGTTGTCATCGCCGATCACCAGCGAGTTCTCCAGCGAGGAGCCGAGCGCGTAGCCAGCTGCCCATAGCCGCTCGACGTCCTTCATGAACCCGAAAGTGCGGGCCCGCGCGACGTCGCGGCGGAAAATGTCGGCATTCATATCGGATGCGAAAAGCTGGCGGCCGATCGCCGGGCTTTCGAAATCGATCTCGATCTCGAAGCGCGTGCCATCATAGGGCCTGAACTCCGCCCAGCAGGCGCCGTTCTCGATGCGAACCGGCTTGACCACCCTGATGTAGCGACGCTTGACCGGCAGCGTTTCGATGCCTGCCTGGTCCATGGCCTCGATGAACATGACCGCGCTGCCGTCGAGGATAGGCACCTCACGGCCGTCGATTTCAATGACGAGATTGTCGATCCCAAGCCCAAAGAGCGTCGCCATCAGATGCTCGACCGTGGCAATGTGCTCGCCTTGCGGATCGCCAAGCATGGTGCAGAGGTCGGTGGCACCGACCTCGGAAACGAGCGCGCGAAATTCGTGGCTTCCGCTTGCATTCGAAAGCTGGAAGACGATACCCGTATCGGCATCTGCCGGCAGGAAATGGACGGTGACCGGATTGCCGCTATGGACGCCGATACCAGTCAGCGTCGCACGCGATTTAAGTGTCGTCTGATAGTCGTGCAAAACAATCCCCATAGCCCGTACTGCCTAGGTCCGCTTCATCTGCCCTGAGGGCGCGGCTCTTGATTGATCGGCAGGCAGGGCCACTTCCCCGAGACTCCCAGCAAACCGACTTTGGTCGGTGGCGAAGATAATGGTCCCACAGGGAGACTCCAAATCACGGTTTCTTACTCTTTGTAACTGCGGTCCAGCGCGGGATTGCCCCATAAGTCCTTGTTTTAAAACCGCTTTTAATATTAACAGGCGAACAGTTTCCTGCTCGCCTGTTAACAACTGTTACGAACCGTCAACAGATCAATTGGCCTGCCGGCGCAGGAAGGCGGGAATCTCCAGCTGATCGTCTTCCTGGACAGCCCGGCTCTGCGGCGTCAGTCGGCCCTGCTCGTCCAGCTGGCCGCGGCGCGGCGCGTAAAGCTGCGGATCCTGGCTGGCTAGGCGGCGCACTTCCGCCGGCGCCTGGCGCAGTTTCGGTTCGCGCGGCTGCGCCGGCTGCAGCCGTGCAGGTTCCTCTTCGCGGCGGGTTAGGCCGTTGGTCAGGCGCTTGAGCAAGCCCATCGGGCCGCTGTTCTCGTGGTCGGCCGGGCGGGCCTTGGCTTCCACTTCAGCCTTCACCTGCGGCGGGAAATCCTCTACCCGCGGCATGCGCTGGGGTGCCGCGGCAATCGGCTGCGGCATTTCACGATGCGGAGCCGGCTGCATCGCTTGCTGAACCACTGGCTGCATCATCGGCTGCGGCTGAGCGGGAGGCGCCTGGAAGATCTTGCTCTGCGGACGGAAGTCTTCCGAATGCGCGACCGGTGCCGGGCGGGCCTGCGCCATCGCTGCCGCATTCGCCTCGGCGAGCTGAATGGCCTCGGCGACCGGATCGGCAGCACGTGGTTCATAGATCGGCTGCTGGACAGGCGCCGGGCGCATTTCCGTGACCTGAGCCGCCGGGCGGCTGACCGGCTTCGGCGGAGCCGTGCGGATGGCGATCGGCGCTGCAGCGATTTCGGCCGCCGATTTGTCGATGCCGGTGGCGACCACCGACACGCGGATAACGCCTTCGAGTTCCTCATCGAAGGTGGCGCCCAGAATGATGTTGGCGTCCTGGTCGACCTCTTCGCGAATGCGGGTTGCGGCCTCGTCGACTTCGAACAGTGTCAGGTCGCGGCCGCCGGTGATCGAGATCAGCAGGCCCTTGGCGCCCTTCATCGAGGTCTCGTCGAGCAGCGGGTTGGCGATGGCGGCTTCCGCGGCGGCCATTGCGCGGCCCTCGCCCGAAGCCTCGCCGGTTCCCATCATCGCCTTGCCCATTTCGCGCATGACCGAGCGGACGTCGGCGAAGTCGAGATTGATCAGGCCTTCCTTGACCATCAGGTCGGTGATGCAGGCGACACCCGAATAGAGCACCTGGTCGGCCATGGCGAAGGCGTCGGCGAAGGTCGTCTTGTCATTGGCCAGCCGGAACAGGTTCTGGTTGGGAATGACGATCAGCGTATCGACACATTTCTGCAGTTCCTCGATACCCATGTCGGCCGTCTTCATGCGGCGCTGGCCTTCGAAGTGGAACGGCTTGGTGACGACGCCGACGGTAAGGATGCCCTTTTCGCGGGCAGCGCGCGCGACCACGGGCGCCGCCCCGGTGCCGGTGCCGCCGCCCATGCCGGCGGTAACGAAGCACATATGCGTGTTCGAGAGATGATCGATGATCTCGTCGATGCACTCTTCCGCCGCCGCGCGCCCGACTTCAGGCTGCGATCCGGCGCCGAGACCCTCGGTGACATGCGCACCGAGCTGGATCAGCCGCTCGGCCTTCGACATCGTCAGTGCCTGCGCGTCGGTGTTGGCCACCACGAACTCGACGCCGCGCAAGCCGGCGGTGATCATGTTGTTGACGGCATTGCCGCCGCCGCCGCCGACACCAAACACGGTGATGCGCGGCTTGAGCTCGGTGATGTCCGGCTTCTGCAGATTGATGGTCATTGTCTTCGTCCTTTGCCTTTCCCGCCGCTTCGCCGCCGCGGCCGCCTATGGGGCTGTCCCCGTCAAATTAAAAACTGTCTCTCAACCACTGACTCATTCGATGCAGTTTTCCGCCTGTTCCGGTCATCCGAAGACCGGAAATTCCCTTCGCCGGGCGGCTCTCGAAGCTCGCCATCTGCGGGTAGATCAGAAGTCCGACCGGGGTCGAGAAAGCCGGCCCCTTGGCCGCCTCGGGCAGGCCTGCCACGCCGAGCGGGCGGCCAATGCGCACATTGCGGCCGAGAATGCGGCGTGCGGCTTCGGGCAGGCCGGCAAGCTGGCTGGCGCCGCCGGTCAGCACCACCCGCTTGCCGACGGCATTGCCGTAGCCGGACTTGTTCAGCCGGTCGCGCAGCAGTTCCAGCGTCTCGTCGATGCGGGCGCGGATGATGCGCGTCATCACCGAGCGCGGAATCTGCAACGGCACCTCGCCGTCTTCGCCGATCGGATGGATCGAGACCAGGTCGCGGTCGTCGGCGCTTCCTGGCAGCGCCGAGCCATGCATCACTTTCAGCCTTTCAGCGGCATCGAGCGAGGTCGACAGGCCCTTGGCCATATCCAGCGTGACGTGGTTGCCGCCAATCGCGATGGCGTCGCCGTGGACGAACTTGCCTTCCGAAAATACCGAGATCGTCGTCGTGCCGCCGCCCATGTCGATGCAGGCCGCGCCCATTTCGAGCTCGTCGTCGACCAGGGCGGCTAGCCCGCTGGCATAGGGTGTCGCCACCATGCGCTCGACCGAGAGATGCGAGCGGTTGATGCAGAGCTCCAGATTGCGCAGAGGCGCCGCGTCGCCTGTCAGCACGTGCATGTCGACGCCAAGCTGGTCGCCAACCATGCCGCGCGGATCGCGCACACCGCGCTCGGCATCCAGCGAAAAGGCCACGGGAAGCGAATGGATCACCTCGCGCTCAGCCCGCAGCGCCTGCTTGGCGCCGGCGGCAAGCACGCGTTTGATGTCGGCCTCGTCTGCTTCATGACCGCCGAGATTGATGGTGGCCGAAAAAGCCTCGCTCTTCAGCCGGCCGGCGGTCATGTTGACGATCAGCGAATCGACCGTCAGTCCCGCCATGCGTTCGGCGGCGTCGACGGCAAGACGGATGGCGTGCTCGGCACGGTCGAGATCGATGACGACGCCCGATTTCACGCCTTGCGATTTCTGGTGGCCGATGCCGATCACCTGGATGCGATGCGAGCGTCCGCGCAGCAGCTTGCCATCGTCGCGCGGCTTGAGCTTGGCCACCACGCAGCAGACCTTGCTGGAACCGACATCCAGCACCGTCAGGATGCCGGACCGGCGCGACGAGGCATCGCTGTTGCCGCCAAGCCAGCTCATATCTTCGTCTCCGGCTTGCGCTTCAGCATCTTGGGCTTTTCGTTAAGCGCAGCCTCGCGCTGCGTCGCCGCTTCCGGCGTCAACTGGACGACCAGACGGTCGGAAAGGCGCATGTCGACGGCTGCGATGTCGCGCGTCAAAAGCCCGTTCTCGTGGTCCATCCTGACCAGGTCGGCAATCGCCTGGTCCTCACCGTCTTCGGGAAGCTTGACGGTGATGCCATTCTCAAGCTTGAGATCCCAGCGCCGTTCGCCGATGCGGATATAGCCTTTGATCCGCGCGGCAAGCTCCGGATAATTCTTGATCCTGGCCAGGAAATCCGGCGCCTTGGCCGGTGCGCCGGTGCCGATGATCAGCGGCAGCAATATCTGCTTGCCGCCGGAGAACGGCGCGATCACGGTGCCGGATTTCTCGATGACCGAAAGCGCGCTCCCTTGCTGCCACAGCGCGAACGGCTCGCGCTCCTCGACGCGCACTTCCAGCGTATGCGGGTAGACTTTGCGCACTGCCGCGGCTTCGACCCAGGGCAGCGTGGTGATGCGTTCGCGCGCAGCTTCGGCATCGAAACCGATCAGCGAGGTCCAGCCGTCGAGTTCCAGCCTGTCGAGAATATCGATCTCGGAGGTTTCGCGGTTGCCGACGACCTTGACCTGGTCGACGGCAAAACCGGTGCGGGCGGTGACACTCTGGACGATGGCGTCGGCATGCCCGCCGAGATAGGCGCCATAGGCGCTGCTCGAAATAAGCAGTGCCGCCGACAGGATGGCAGCGCAATAGGGCGGCGCTTCGAAATCGCCCTCGCCGAGGCGCGCCAGCACACGCACCGGCCGGCGGAGCAGGCGTGGCAGCACGAAATGGTCGAACGACAACGGCATGCCGAACAGCACCGGCCCGGCCGCGCCCTTCCCCTTGCCCTGTCCCCACTTCAACGCAGACACGAAGCGTCCTCCACCATCCAACTCAACAAATCGCCGAACGAGTGTCCCGCTTGCGCGGCGATTTCCGGCACCAAAGACGTCGGCGTCATACCCGGCTGGGTGTTGACCTCGAGCCAGACAATTTCACCGTTTTCGGAGTGACGATCGTCATAACGGAAGTCCGACCGGGAAACGCCCCGACAGCCGATAGCTTGGTGAGCCTTGAGCGTCAGTGTCTGTATTTTTTGGTAAATATTCGGTGAAAGTTTTGCCGGGCATTCGTGTTTTGATCCGCCCGCGACGTATTTTGAATCATAGTCGTAGAAGGAATGGCCGGTCGGGATGATCTCGCAGACACCGAGCGCCACATCGCCCATCACCGCGCACGTCAATTCTCGCCCGTGCACATAACGCTCGACCATCACCGTATCGCCATATCTCCACTCGGACGAGCCGATGATCTGCGGTGGATGCGACTGGCCTTCATGCACGATGACGACGCCGAAGCTCGATCCTTCGTTGACCGGCTTGACCACATAGGGCGGCTTCATCGGGTGCTTGTTCTGGATGGCGAAGCGATTGGCCACCTTCGATTCCGCTACCGGAATGCCGGCCGCTTTGGCGACCTTCTTGGCCTGTTCCTTGTTCATCGCGAGCGCCGAGGCAAGCACGCCGGAATGGGTGTACGGAATGGCCAGATACTCGAGGATGCCCTGGATGGTGCCGTCCTCGCCGAAGGGGCCGTGCAGCGCGTTGAAGACGACGTCGGGCTTGAGCTCGACGAGCACCGAGCTGATGTCGCGCGAGACGTCGACCCGGGTGACCTGGTAGCCCTCCCCCTCGAGTGTATCGGCGCAGGCTTTGCCCGACGACAGGGACACGGGCCGCTCGGACGAGAATCCCCCCAGAAGGACGGCCACGTGCTTGCTTGTCATTCCCCGTCATTTCCTCTCACAGCAGGCCTGCACCATCGTGCATGGCCCGAAAAGCATCGCGCGCACTCAAATACGCCGAGCAGCTTTGCTCCCGTGTTTCCGCAACATTGAGTCCGAGTCTCCCGGCAGGTTGCCCCCCCAGACGGAAACGCGAGTAACGCGTCGAAACGACTCAAATCAGGAAACGCTTCAGGGCAGAGAATCAGAGAGTTGATTCGCTGGCAAGTGCTTACGATTCCGATGGATTCACTTTCCGCAAAAACGGCAGCAAAATGTGAATTCATGAGGTCCGGAGGCAACGGTCTTCGGCTTGCGCTAAAGCAGCTGCCCGAGAAATTCCTGGACGGCATGGCCCGGCCGAAAATTGCCGATGCGCTTGATCTCCCACTGCAGCCGGATGCCCGATCTTTCGAGCACGCGCGCACGCACCGTCTCACCGAGATATTCAAGCTCGTAGCCTGTGGCGGTCCCGGTGTTGATCATGAAGTTGCAATGCATCGGCGACATCTGTGCCCCGCCGACCATCAGGCCGCGGCAGCCGGCCTTGTCGATTTCCTTCCAGGCCGAGGTGCCCTCGGGATTCTTGAAGGTCGAGCCACCGGTCTTTTCGCGGATCGGCTGCACGGTCTCGCGATGGTTCTGGACAGCATCCATCGCGGCCTTGATCGCCGCCTTGTCCTCCGGAACGCCTTCGAACAGCGCCGACGTGAAGATCAGCCCGGACGGCGCAGCTGAATGGCGATAGGCATAGCCCATGTCGGCGTTGCTCAGCACATGCACATTGCCCTTGCGGTCGAGCGCCCGCATCTCGACCACGCGCTCGCGCGTCTCGACACCGTTGGCGCCGGCGTTCATCCTCAGCGCTCCGCCGATGGCGCCGGGAATGCCGTGGTAGAAATGAAAGCCGCCGATGCCGGCCTCGTAGGCAACGGCCGCAACGCGCTTGTCGGGTGTCGCGGCCCCCGCCTTGATCGTGGTCGGCGCTATCACTTCGGTCTCGCCAAAGCCTTTGGCCGAAAGCCGGATGACGAAGCCCGCAATGCCGCCGTCACGGACAAGCAGGTTTGAGCCGACGCCGACGATGGTCAGCGGTATTTCCTCGGGCACCGCCTTCAGGAACGCGGCAAGATCGTCCTCGTCGGCCGGCTGGAACAATGCCTCCGCGAGCCCGCCGGCTCGAAACCAGGTGATCTTGTCCATCTCGGCATTGGGCGTGATGCGGCCGCGCAGTCCGGCAAGCCGGTCGCCAAGCTTGTCGATCAACGCCTGGCCGCGCATCATGAGATAGTCCCGCCGAGTTCTTTGGGCAGCGCATAGGCCCATTGGGTGATGTTGCCAGCGCCGAGGAAGACGACGAAATCGCCCGGCTTCGCCACCTCGCGCACGATCGGCGCAATCGCCGCCGGACCTTCGATGTAGCGTGCGTCGCGATGGCCGCCGGAGCGGATGCGCGACACCAGTGCGTCGGACGTAACGCCGTCGATCGGTTCCTCGCCGGCCGCATAGACGGGCGCCACCATTACCGTATCGGCGTCGTTGAAGCAGACGGAAAACTCGTCGAACAGATCGCGCAGCCGAGTGAAGCGATGCGGTTGGGTAACGGCGATGATGCGGCCCTTGGTGGCGCTGCGCGCGGCCTTCAGTACCGCCGTGATCTCGACCGGATGATGACCGTAATCGTCGAACACATCGACACCGTTCCACGAACCGGTATGGGTGAAGCGCCGCTTGACGCCGGCGAAGGACGACAGACCCTTCTTGATTGCCTCAGCCGAAAGGCCGAGCTCATGCGCGACGGCAATCGCCGCCGTCGCATTGGAGACATTGTGGCGCCCGGGCATGGGTAGCCGCAGACCTGATATCGTTATCTGGCCGTGCGTCTTGCGGTCGCGGATCACCACGTCGAATTCCGAGGTCGGGCCGTCCATGCGGTGATTGGTGAAGCGCACGTCGGCCTGCGCATTTTCGCCATAGGTGATGACGCGCCGGTCCTCGATGCGGCCGACCAGCGCCTGCACCTCGGGATGGTCGGTGCACATCACGCCAAAGCCGTAGAACGGCACGTTCTCGACGAACTGGCGAAACGCCTCGCGCACTTTGTCGAAGGAGCCGTAATGGTCGAGATGTTCGGGGTCGATATTGGTGACGACGGCAATCTCGGCCGGCAGCTTGAGGAAGGTGCCGTCGCTCTCGTCGGCCTCGACCACCATCCATTCGCCGTCGCCCATGCGGGCGTTGGTGCCATAGGCATTGATGATGCCGCCATTGATCACCGTCGGGTCGAGCCCGCCGGCATCGAGTAGCGTCGCCACCATCGAAGTCGTCGTTGTCTTGCCGTGCGTGCCGCCGATCGCGACCGCCTGCCGGAAGCGCATCAGCTCGGCTAGCATTTCGGCGCGCCGCACGATCGGCAGCAACTTCTCTCTCGCCGCCTTCAGCTCCGGGTTGGATTTCTTGATTGCGGTGGAGACGACGACCACTTCGGCCTCGCCGAGGTTCTCGGCCTGGTGGCCGACGAAGCATTCGATGCCCTTGTCGCGCAGCCGCTGCACATTGGCGCTGTCGGCCTGATCGGATCCCTGCACCTTGTAGCCGAGATTGTGCAGCACCTCGGCGATGCCGCTCATGCCGATGCCGCCAATGCCGATGAAATGCACGAGGCCGATCGTCTGTGGCATCTTCATCAATGCGTCTCCTTCCTGAATTCCGAAACGGATTTCCTGGACGCAATAGCCTCTGTCAGATCGGCGAGCAACCGCGCGGCATCCGGTTTACCGGACGATTTCGCCGCCGCAGCCATTGTCGCCGCCCTGCCTGGATCATCCATTAGCCCGCCGACAAGCGCAGCGATCCGCTCCGCCGAAAGCGTGGACTGCGGATGCACCTCGGCGCCACCCGCTGCGGCAAGGGCGGCCGCATTCGCCGCCTGGTCGTGGTCGAGCGCGTGCGGATAAGGGACCAGCAGCGCCGGCCTGCCGATCACCGCGATTTCCGATACGGTCGACGCGCCGGAGCGCGACATCACCAGATGCGCCGCCGCGAGCCGCGCCGCCATGTCGGTGAAGAAGGGCGACACCTCGGCCTCGATGCCAAGCGCGGCATAGGCGGCTTCCACCCGCGCCACATCGTCGGCGCGGGCCTGCTGCGTGATCGCCAGTCGCCTACGCTGTGCATCGGAAAACCGGGCGATCGCCGCCGGCACCGCATCGGAAAAGAATTGCGCGCCCTGGCTGCCGCCAAACACCAGAAACCGGAACGGCTCTTCGCCGGCCGATGCAGCATAGGGTGTATTCGCTGCTTCCAACACTTGCGGCCTGACCGGATTGCCGGTGGTCACCGTCTTGGCGCCAGTGGCACTGATGTCTTCCGGCAGGAACCCGCCGGCAACGGCGTCGACGCGGCCGGCGAGCGCCCGATTGGCGCGGCCCATCACCGCATTCTGCTCGTGGATCAGCGTCGGCACCTTGCGCCGGGTCGCCGCGTAAAGCGGCGGCAGTGTCGGATAGCCGCCGAAGCCGACCACTATGGCGGGCTTGATGCTGGCGATGACGGCCGACGCCTGCCGCACCCCGCGCCAGATTTTCCAAAACGCGGCGAGCATGGCAAAAGGATTCTTCGAGCCCATCGTCGCCGACTGGATCGGATGGATGGCGGTCGCCGGGAACTGCCCGGCAAAGCGCTCGGCGCGGTCGTCGGTGGCCAGATGTACCGCCCAGCCGCGCCCCTTGAGCTCATGTGCCAGCGCCTCGGCCGGGAACAGATGTCCGCCCGTTCCGCCAGCAGCTAGAAGGATGACCCCCTTCGCCATCTCACTCCGCCGGCATCGCACGCGGCGACGGCATGAAGCCCAGCTGCTTGCGCTTTTCCGGGCGCTTGCGCGTCAGCGCCAGCACCATGCCCATCGAGATGGCGATCGCGATCTGGGAGGAACCGCCATAGGAGATGAACGGCAGCGTCATGCCCTTGGCCGGCATCAGTTGCAGATTGACGGCCATGTTGATGACCGACTGCAGGCCGAAGACGGTGACCAGGCCGCCAACCGCGTAGCGCGTGAAATCGTCCTGCTCCTTGAGTGCCGTGTTGAGGCCGCGCAGCACGATGAAGCCGAAGATGGACATGATGAAGAAACACATGATCAGCCCGAATTCCTCGCCAGCGACCGAGAAGACGAAATCGGCATGGCTGTCGGGGATGACCCGCTTGACGGTGCCCTCGCCCGGCCCGACGCCGAACCAGCCGCCATTGATCAGCGCCTCGCGGCCCATGTCGACCTGGAACGTGTCGCCCTCGCCGGTCATGAAGCGGTCGATGCGGCCGGCAACGTGCGGGAACACCGCATAGGCGGCGAACACGCCGCCGACGCCGGCAGCACCCAGCGCGACGATCCACAGCCACGGCAGCCCGGCCATGAAGAACATCACCCCCCAGGTGCCGAGCACCAGCATGGTCTGCCCCAGGTCAGGCTGCGCCACTAGCAGCGAGATGACCAGCGCAAGCAGCAACATGGCGAACAGATTGCCCGGAATGTCGGGCTGGCGCTTGTGCTCGGCGAACAGCCAGGCGCAGATGATGACGAAGCCCGGTTTCAGGAACTCGGACGGCTGTATCGACAGGCCGGCAAGCGATACCCAGCGCCGCGCGCCTTTCACCTCGACGCCGATATAGAGCACCGCCACCATCAAAAACAGCGTGATGCACAGCATGACCAGCGCCATGCGCCGGATCTGCCTGGATTCAAGGAACGAGACGGCAAGCATCACTCCAAGTGCCGGAATGGTGAAGATGATCTGGCGTGTGGCGAAGTGGAAACTGTCTAGTCCGATGCGTTCGGCCACCGCCGGGCTTGCGGCGAAGGACAAAACGATGCCGAGGCCCATCAGCGACAGGAACGCCGCCAGGAACCAGCGATCGATCGTCCACCACCAGGTCGCCACGGGGCTTTTGTCGAGACGGCTTTGCATTATCGTGTCCCTCCGATGGGCTTCACGCCATCAATGGCGGTTGCGGCTTGCCTGAACGCCTCACCGCGGACTTCGAAATTCTTGAACTGGTCGAAACTGGCGCAGGCCGGCGACAGCAGCACCACCGCCTCGCCGCTACTATCCTTGGCCGCATCGCGGGCGGCGTGTTCGACCGCCGCAGCCAACGTGCCTGATATCTCGTAGGGCACCGCTTCGCCCAGCGTCGCCGAAAAGGCCGGTGCGGCTTCGCCGATCAGATAGGCCTTGGCGATACGCGGGAAGAAGCCGCGCAACGGCTCGATGCCACCCTCTTTCGGCAGACCTCCGGCAATCCAGTAGATACGCGCAAAGCTCGACAGCGCCGGTGCCGCGGCATCGGCATTGGTCGCCTTGGAATCGTTGACGAACAGCACATGCCCTTTGCGGCCGACCTGCTCCATGCGGTGCGCCAGCCCCGGGAAACTCTCCAGTCCGGATTGGATCTCGCCGAGCTCGAGCCCGACCTTGAGGCAGGCGGCGGCGGCGGCCAGCGCATTCTGCGCGTTGTGCTGGCCGCGCAACGAGCCGATGCCTTCGAGAAAGGCGACCCGGCTGTAGCGGCCGTGCACGGCTTCCATCAGGTTGGTGCCTTCGGCGAAATAGCCGTCGGTCAGCGGCAGGCGCTTGGAGATGCGAATGATCTGCCGGCCCGCTCGCTCCAGCCGGTCGGCGATCTGGGCGCACCAGGAATCGTCGACACCGATGATTGCCGTCTCGCTGCCGGCCACCAGCCGCTCCTTGATCGAGGCGTAGTGTTGCATCGTGCCATGGCGATCGAGATGGTCCGGCGTCAGGTTGAGCAGGATGCCGGCCGTCGGATTGATCGAAGGGGCAAGATCGATCTGATAGGACGAGCACTCAACCACATAGTGCCGCTCGGGCTGCGGCGGATCGAGCGTCATCACCGCGCGGCCGATATTGCCGCCCATCTGCGTGTCGCGCCCGGCCGATTTGAGGATGTGCGCCGTCAATGCCGTGGTCGTCGACTTGCCGTTGGTGCCGGTGATGGCGATGAAGGCTGCTGCCGGCGCCCGCGCCGTCCGCTCGCGGCAGAAAAGCTCGATATCGCCGATGATCTCCACGCCTGAGCCCCGCGCGAGCTCGACGGTCCAGTGTGGCTTGGGATGCGTCAGCGGCACGCCGGGCGACAGCACGAAGGCGGAAAACCTCGCCCAGTCCGCGCCGCGCAGGTCTGCGGTGGCGATGCCGACCGCGCCGGCCTTGGCAACGCTGTCGGGATTGTCGTCCCAGGCGAGGACGTCCGCGCCGCCCTCGATCAGCGCGCGCGCCGTGGCAATCCCCGAGCCGCCGAGCCCGAAGAGCGAAACGCGCTTGCCTGAAAAGGATGCGGCGGGGATCAAGCGGCCTCCTATCTGAGCTTCAGGGTCGACAGCCCGACCAGCGCCAGAATGACGGCGATAATCCAGAAGCGGATCACCACCTGGCTTTCGGTCCAGCCGAGCTTTTCGAAATGATGGTGGATCGGCGCCATCAGAAAGACGCGCTTGCCGGTCATCTTGAAATAGCCGACCTGGATGATGACCGAGAATATCTCGACGACGAACAGGCCGCCGACGATGACCAGCACGATCTCGTGCTTGGTCGCCACCGCGACCGTGCCGATCAGCCCACCCAGCGCCAGCGAGCCGGTATCGCCCATGAAGATTGCCGCTGGCGGCGCATTGAACCACAGGAAACCGAGACCGGCACCGATCACCGCTCCGAGGACCACGGCAAGCTCACCGGTGCCGGGAACGAAATGGATCTGCAGATATTCAGCGAACACCGCATTGCCGGAGAGATAGGCGATGACGCCGAAGGACGCCGCCGCGATCATGATCGGCACGATCGCCAGCCCGTCGAGGCCGTCGGTCAGGTTCACCGCATTGCCGGCGCCGACGATGACGAAGCACGAGAACGGGATGAAAAACCAGCCGAGATTGACGAGAAACTCCTTGGCGAAAGGGAATGTCAACGATGACGAGAACGGCACCTGGCCGATATGCATGATCACCCAGGCGGCGATGCCGGCAATGACGAATTCGAGCCCGAGCCGCGCCTTGCCGGAAAAGCCGAGATGCGATTGCTTCGTCACCTTGAGATAATCGTCGTAGAAGCCGATCGAGCCGAACCCCAGCGTCACCAGCAGCACCACCCAGACGTAGATGCTCGACAGGTTCGCCCACAGCAGCGACGAACCGACGATGCCGGACAGGATCATCAGTCCGCCCATTGTCGGCGTTCCCGCCTTCTTGAAATGCGTCTGCGGCCCGTCGGCGCGGATCGGCTGGCCCTTGCCTTGCCGCAGCCTCAGCGAATTGATGATGGTCGGTCCGAAGATGAACACGATCAGCGCCGCTGTGATCAGCGCTCCGCCGGTGCGGAAAGTTATGTAGCGGAAGACGTTGAAGACCGAGATCTTGTCCGCAAATTCGACGAGCAGTGTTAGCATGCGCTTGCGTCCCCCGGACCGATCCTAGGTCTGTCTGCTGGTTGTGGCTTCCGCCGGAAACTTGCCGAGCAACGCCTCGACCAGCTTTGAAAAGCCTATGCCCTTCGACGATTTGATCATGACCACGTCGCCGGGCTTCAATTCCGACAGAAGCACCGGTTTCAGATCTTCCGCGCCGGCGCGGTATTCCGTCTTGATCTCGCCCGGCAGCACGTCGGCCAGCGCCCGCATTTCCGGGCCGCCGAGGAAAACCGTGCGCGTATCGGTGCCGACGATCAGGTCGGCAAGCGCGGCATGCAATTTCGCCGAATGGCTGCCGAGCTCGAGCATGTCGCCAAGCACGGCAATGCGCCTGCCCTCGCCCGACACCGGTGTGGTGTTGAGCAGTGCCATTGCAGCGGTCATCGACGCCGGATTGGCGTTGTAGCTCTCGTCGATCAGTGTGATCGGCCCCTTGGGATGGCGCAACACATAGCGTTTGCCGCGTCCGCGTTCGGGCGAAAGATCGGCCAGCGCCTGCGCAACCCTGGTGACGTCGGCGCCGACCAGATGCGCGGCACCCAGCACGGCCAGCACATTCTGCACCATATGGCGGCCCGGCGCGCCGATCCTGGCGACAATCTCGTGTCCGCCAATCTTGGCGGCTATCACGGAGTGATCGGCATTGAGCTCGCATTTGATCAGTTTGAAGGTCGCCCTTGCATTCTCGCCGAACCCGTAGACATGCTCGACGCCCGCTTCTTTCGCCATCTTCTCCAGCAGCTTCCAGCGCTGGTCGTCGCGGTTGAGAAGAGCGGCGCCACCGGGCTCCAGTCCCTCGAAAACCTCTGCCTTGGCCTTGGCGATCTCGTCCAGGTTGCGGAAGAAGCCGAGATGAGCGGCCGCGATCAGCGTAATGATGGCGACATGCGGCCGGACCATTTTGACGAGGGGCCGGATCTCGTCCGGATGGTTCATGCCGATCTCGAAGACGGCATAGTCGCAATCCTGCGGCATGCGCGCCAGTGTCAGCGGCACGCCCCAGTGATTGTTGAACGACTGAGCCGATGCATGCACCGTACCGACCGCGGACAGAGCGTGGCGCAGTGCTTCCTTGGTGGTGGTTTTGCCCGCCGAACCGGTCACGGCAATCACCCTCGCCTTCGAGCGTGCGCGCGCCGCAACGCCGAGCTTTTCCAGCGCGACGAGCACGTCCTCCACGACGATCATCGGTGCCGTCAGCCGCCCCAGCGACGGCAGCTTGCCCTCGGCGACGACAAGCACGCCGGCGCCCGCCTTGATGGCGGCGGTGACGAAATCATGGCCGTCCATCACCTCGCCCTTGATGGCGAAGAAGGCGTCTCCCGGCTGCAGGCTGCGACTGTCGATGGAAATGCCGGCGATGCCTTCAGGCATCGGACCGAGCGGCCGGCCATCCATGGCGGCAACCAGCGCCTCGGAGGTCCACAGATAGCTCACGCCGCTTGCTCCCTGAGCGCCGAGCGAACTTCCTCATGATCGGAAAAATGCAGCGTCTCGGTGCCGATGGTCTGGCCTTCCTCATGGCCCTTGCCGGCCACGATCAGCGTGTCGCCAGCGTGAAGCATCCCGACTGCCTCGTGGATGGCCTTGCGCCGGTCGCCGATCTCGATGGCGCCAGGTGCGGCCTCCAGGATCGCGGCGCGGATCGTCTCGGGAACTTCCGAGCGGGGATTGTCGTCGGTGACGATGACGACATCGGCCAGCCTTGTGGCGATCTCGCCCATGATCGGCCGCTTGCCCCGGTCACGGTCGCCGCCGCAACCGAATACGACGATGACGCGGCCGGTGGTAAAGGGACGCACCGAAGCCAGCACGTTTTCCAGCGCGTCCGGCTTGTGCGCGTAGTCGACATAGACCGGTGCGCCATTGGCGGCCGTCCCAACGAGGTCGAGCCGCCCCGGCGCACCCTTCAATTTCTCTAGCGCCATCAACGCCTTGGCAACAGATGTTCCAGTCGAAATGGCGAGGCCCGCCGACACCAGCGCATTGGCGATCTGGAAGTCGCCCGCCAACGGCAGGTCGACTTCATGGAGAACGCCGTCAACTTCGACCTCGGCGCGTTGGCGGTGGCGCTCGTGCTCGACCCGCTTCAGCCGCAGGAAATCGCCGTGGCGGCCGACCGTCAGCACGTTCAGTCCCGCTGCCCGCGCCGCCTTGATTGTCGGCTCCGACCACGGGTCGTCGGCAAAGATGACGGCCGGCGCGCCCTTCGGCAGCAGCGCATCGAACAGACGCAATTTGGCGCGATGATAGTCCTCGACCGTCGGATGATAGTCCATATGGTCGCGGCCGAGATTGGTGAAGCCGCCGGCCGCAAGCCTGACGCCATCGAGCCGGCGCTGGTCGAGGCCATGGCTGGACGCTTCCATCGAGGCGTGGGTGACGCCGGCCTCCGCCAACTCCTTGAGCAGCCTGTGCAGTGCCACCGGATCCGGCGTGGTCAGCGAGCCATATTCATTGCGGCCCGGCGCCACCACGCCGGTCGTGCCGATCGAAGCGGCGACCAAACCCGCCTGCTCCCATATCTGTCGGGTGAATGCGGCGACGGAGGTCTTGCCGCTGGTGCCGGTCACCGCGACCATGGTTTGCGGTTGCTTGCCGAAAATACGGGCAGCACTCAGCGCCAGCGCAAGGCGCGGATCGTCTACGACAAGAACCGGAACTGGCAGCCCGGCGACCGCACTGCCCTTGCCGACAACAATCGCGGCAGCGCCGCGGCTCGCGGCATCGGCGGCATAGGCTGCGCCATCCGCCTTGGAGCCGGTGAGCGCGAAAAAGACAACACCCGGTGTTACCTGGCGGGAGTCCGACGAAATCCCTGTAACCTCCATGTCGAAGGAAGCTGTCCCCTCGACAGGCAGGATACCGGCTAGATTTTTCAGCTTCATCGAACCCCGTTCATCGCAACAAAATAGCGCGCAGTTGCCGGCGCGCCCCAAGAATCACTGATAGGAAACCAGCGTTGCACCATTTTCATGGCTGAAATCTGGCTTCACGCCAAGCATGGAAGCCGCACGTCGGATGATGTTTGCAGCCATGATGCCCGCATTCGAGGCAGCCGTGGCACCCATGCCGGGCTTTTCCGGCTTCGGTTCGTCGGCGATCGTAAGCACTATGTATTGCGGATCGTCCATTGGGAAAGCCGCAACGAAAGCGTTGAAATTCTTTTCCTTCGAGTAGCGGCCGTTGACGACCTTCTCCGCCGTTCCCGTCTTGCCGCCCACCCGGTATCCTGGCACCCGGGCATTGCGGCCGGATCCCTTTTCGGCATTGAGGGCATAGAGATAGCGCATGCCCTCGACGGTCTTGTCGCTGACCACTTTCTTGGCCACCGCCATCGCCTGCTCCTGGGTGCGCGGCAGGAAGGTCGGGTCCATCAGATAGCCGCCATTCATCAGCGCGGCGCAGCCGACCGCCGTCTGCAGCGGGGTCGTCGACACGCCGTGGCCGAAGGCGATGGTAATCGAATTGACCTGCTTCCAGACCTTGGGCTCGGTCGGCCGGGCGACTTCCGGCAGTTCGGTCTGCATCTTCTCGAGGATTCCCAGGCGATGCAGGAATTCGCGGTGTCCGTCAATGCCAACCGCTTCGGCTTCCTTGGCAGAGCCGATATTGGATGAGTAGATGAACACTTCCGGCACCGACAGCACCCGGCCCTTGCCATGGAAATCATGGATGGTCTGATGGCCGATCCTGATCGGGCGCGATGCGTCGAAGCGGCTTTGCAGCGTTATCTTGCCGGAATCGAGCGCCATGGCGGTGGTGAAGCTCTTGAAGGTCGACCCCATTTCGTACAGGCCGGCGGACATACGGTTGAGCCGGTCCTTGTCCTGCGCGTTATAGGGGTTGTTCGGATCGAAATCTGGAACCGACGCCATCGCCAGCACCTCACCGGTCTTGACGTTGAGCACGACGGCACCCGCCGCGATCGCATGGTACTTTTCCATGCCGGTGGCGACCTCGTCACGTACGATATGCTGGACGCGCAGATCGATCGAGAGCTGGACCGGCTTCAAATCCTTGGCCACCGCCAGGCCCGACGCCTGAAGATCGCTCAAGCCCTGTTCGTCGATGTATTTCTCCATGCCGGAGATGCCCTGATTGTCGATGTTGGTGAGGCCGACAATGTAGGACGAGGTTTCGCCGGCCGGATAGAACCGGCGCTTTTCGGTGCGGAAGCCGAAGCCGGGGATGCCGAGCTGCATGATATCGGCCTGCTGCTTCGGCGTCAGTTGCCGCTGCAGCCAGACGAAGCCGGCGCCGCTCTTCAGCTTGTTGTATGTCTGCTCGTAGTCGATCTCGGGAAGCACCGTCGACAGCTTTTCGATCGCCTCGTCGGCATCGACGATGCGGCGCGGTTCGGCAAACAGCGACGCCGTCTTGATGTCGGTCGCCAGCACTTCGCCGTTACGGTCGACGATGTCGGGCCGCGATGCCGTCACCCGGCTCTGCGGCCCGCCCGACAGGTCGGGGTTCTGGAAACCCAGATAGACCAGCCGCCCGGCAATGGTCGAATAGATACCGAAGAACACCGCCATCGTCATGACAATGCGGGTCCTGCCCTTGCCACCGGTTGCCTTGCGGGCACCTTCGACCACGATCGATCCGCCCGCGCCGGGCTTCGAACCGCGCTTCAGCAGCCTGCCAACCTGTGGAAATCTGGCGGCCATTGGAAATCCGGTGATCATTGGACGATGCCTCCGGTCACCACCGGATCCTTGCCGCCAATATCAGCCATGCCGCCCAGCCGCTGCGATGAAAGGTCCTCGATGTTGACGGGTTTGGCCGGCAGATCGTCCAGCCCGACGATCTGGCGCGCATTGACCGGCTCGAGTCCGAGTTGCGATTTGTAGATTTCGGTGAGCTTCTGCAGGCGCGACGGCTGGGTAAGCAGGCTCCAGTCCGCCTTGAGCAGGTCGATCGTGTCCTCTTCATAACGGATCTGCGCCTGGATCTTGTGCACTGCCGCCAGTTGCTCCTCGGCCTCGCGCTTGGTCTTGTAGGTCAAGGCAGCCGCCGAAACCATGACGGCGATCAGGACTATGTCGCTGGTACGAAACACGTGTTCACCTCTCTCCCGGTCGATCGGCACCGGGAAGCTTTGGGCCAGGCAGTTTTGGCAGGCCGAAAATCGAAAAATCACCAGCGCGCGCCGGCGCCTCTGTACGGATCGCAGCGCGCAGCCTTGCCGAGCGCGCCCGCGGATTGGCCGAAATCTCGGCATCGCCAGGCGTCACGCCGCTGCCCTTCTTGGTGAAGGTGGCGGTGCGCGCCTGCGCCTCGGGCAGGTGCCGCGATCCGGTCGCTGAATCAGCTCTGTCGGCGATAAAGCGCTTGACCATGCGGTCCTCCAACGAATGGAAGGTCACCACGGCAAGCCGCCCGCCCGGTTTCAGCACGCGCTCGGCGGCAAACAGCGCCTTTGCCAGCTCGCCGAGCTCGTCGTTGACGAAGATGCGCAGCGCCTGGAAAACCCGGGTGGCTGGATGGATCTTGTCTTTCGGCGCGCGGCCGATATGCGTCTCGATGGCATCGGCAAGGTCGAGCGTGCGCTCAAAGGGGCGTTTTTCGCGACGGCTCTCGATCATACGGGCGATGCGCCCAGCATGGCGTTCTTCGCCGAGAAAACCGAAGATGCGGGCAAGATCGCCCACCTTGAAAGTGTTGACGACGTCGGCGGCGCTCAGGCCCGCCTGCGCCATGCGCATGTCGAGCGGTCCATCGGCGCGGAATGAAAAGCCGCGCTCCGGCTGGTCGATCTGCATGGAGGAGATGCCGATGTCGAGCACGACGCCATCGGCACTTTCAACCTGCTCGTCGAGCGTTGAGAACGGTGCCTGGACAAGCCTGAGCCTGCCGCCGGACTGCTGTTCAAGGGTCCGCCCCGCCGCGATCGCATCCGGATCGCGGTCGATGGCGACGACCGAGGCTCCGCTTGCCAGAATGGCCTTCGTGTAGCCGCCAGCACCGAACGTGCCGTCGACGAGCACCTCGCCTTTTGTCGGCGCCAGCGCCTCCAGAACTTCGGCAAGGAGGACCGGAATGTGACGGGCTGGTCCGCCAACGGCATGAACTTCATCGCCGTCGCCCGCCATCATTCCGGCCGCTCCCCGGGCTTCGTCCCCTGCCGAAGCTGCAAAAGCCGGGCGCGAGCTTCCGTCCCATAGGCGCTGAGCCGTCCCGGCTCCCAGATCTGAAAGAAATTGCCGCGGCCAACGAAGGCCACTTCCGCTGAAATGCCGGTATGCTCGCGAATGAAATCGCTCATCGTGATACGGCCGTCCTGGTCGAGCTTCAGAAACGTTCCATCGCCATGGCAGAAGAACGACATGTCGTCCGCCGCCTGCAGGAACGGGTCTTCCTGCGCGATGCGCTGCTCGTAGCGATCGAGCAGGTCGAGCCCACCGACATCCATCGCCGGGCGATCCAGGCAGCGTAGCGCATAAAGTTCCGAATAGCCGCGTTTCTGCACAACGGCACGGAAATGCGCCGGCACGGACACCCGTCCCTTCGCATCGATCCTGTTCACCGCGTTCGACAGAAACCGGTCCATTACGCCTTACGGCCGCTTGCGCCGCCGCACCCCTCTGCATCTTCCTGTCCGCGCCGCCCCGGCCCGGTCGCCGTCCAAAACCCACTTCATTATGACGGGCGAACGCAGGCAAACGCGCAGCCGCCGCGGCTGCCCGATTGGCGTACGCTTCACCCTGACACGGAACGAAGGCTTGAGTATCGGAATGGGATATCATGGGGTGTTATGGGCGTCAACGGGAACAGTCTTCAAAACGCGCCTGCCACGACTGGGGAGAGCAGCTTTGACGGCACTCCGGTCTTTATCCTCCATTAAGCCTAACGAAGGGTTTAGAGCCGTGTGGTCCAACCGGACGCGGCTTGCTGCGGATCGTTGCCGCGCATAGCCTCGGCATCTCCTTTTCCGGTCAGTAACGAGGTTTGAAGCCATGTCTGAAACAGCCAAGTCGCGCGCCGCGGCACTTCCTCATCTGCGTCGCGCCGGGCTGGCCAAGGGCGACCCAATTCCCTTGCCCTTGACCATGGCCGCCATTTTCCACGCGCCGGGTGACGCCACCGGCTACGATCAATATGGCCGCTTCAGCAATCCGACCTGGGATGCAGTCGAGCACATGCTGGCGCATCTGGAAGACGCCCCATGCGTCGCCTTTCCCTCGGGAATGGCTGCCATCTCGGCGGTGTTTTTCGGCCTGCTCAAAGCCGGCGACCGTATCCTGCTGCCGTCCGACGGCTACCATACGACGAGAGCGCTGGCAGACCGTTTCCTGAAGTCCTTCGGCGTCGCGTACGATGTCCGGCCGACATCGAGCTTCCTCGACGGCGGCTTTGACGGATACCGGCTTGCCTTCGTCGAAACGCCCGCCAATCCAGGACTGGACATATGCGACATCGCAGCCGTCGCCGAAGCCGTGCACAAAGCGGGTGCGATGCTTGTGGTCGACAACACGACGATGACGCCTTTCGGCCAGCGCCCGCTCGATCTCGGCGCCGATATCGTCATTGCTGCCGACACCAAGGCGCCGAACGGCCATTCCGATGTGCTGTTCGGCCATGTCGCCAGCCGCAACGCAGATATTATCTCGAGGGTGACCGACTGGCGCGAGACGTCGGGCGCCATCCCCGGGCCGTTCGAGGCATGGCTGGTACATCGCGGCCTCGAAACGCTGGACGTGCGCTTCGACCGCATGTGCGCTTCCGCCGAAATGATAGCGCGACGGCTGAAAGACCATCGCGCAATCAGCGGCTTGCGCTTTCCGGGACTGGAGAGCGACCCATCACACAATCTTGCCCGCGCCCAGATGGAGCGCTTCGGATTTCTCATCTCGTTCGTGCTCGCCTCGGAGGACAAGGCCGAGGATTTCATCAACAACTGCGCGTTGATGCAGGCAGCGACATCGTTCGGCGGCGTACACACTTCGGCCGAACGGCGATCAAAAAGGGGAGATGCCGTTCCGCCCGGCTTCGTTCGCTTGTCGATCGGCTGCGAGCCGGTGGAAGAGCTTTGGCAGGCGATCGAGACGTCGCTAGACCGCATCGGCACCTGAGCAGCGCGACTACGAATTCAGATCGCCGGCGTCGATCTTGCGCCGGCCGTGGAGAACGCGAACGATTTCGATCGCCTCTTCGCGGACACGATACAAAGTGAGGTATTCGCCGACGATCAGGTGACGGATGCCGGGCGCAATGTCTTCGCGCGGTGCACCTGAGAAGGGATGCAGGGTCAGCAAATCCACCGCCTTTGCAAGAGATCCACGAGGCGAACCGCCGCATTTGGATTCTGTTCGGCAATGTAGTCGACGATGGCTTCGAGGTCGATCAATGCCTGAGGAAGCAGGCGATATTTCACTCCTCAAGGCCTTTGGCCTCGGCCATTTTCAGATATTTGGCGCGCAGCCGTTCCATGATTGGCGGCCCGTCAAGCGCCGGTCCGCTGTCGATCCCCTCCTGCGCCATCTTGCGCAATTCCTCGACCGTGTAGCCGAGCAGGTCGCGCCTGTCCTTCCATTGCCTCAGTGCGTCGCGGATCACCTCGCTCGCCGAGGCATATTCGCCGGCGGCGACCACGTCGTCGACTGCCGCGGCCAACTCCGGCGACAGCGTGATGCTACGTTTATCGACCTGTCCCATGACGCGCTCCTGAATATCGTCATCAACTGGTACGATTTAATCGCACCATTTTCAAGGAATGTCGCGCTCGATTGCGGGTCGAAAAGTGAATCAACGGCTGCGCCCGAAGACGTAACCTGCTGATATCAGGAGATTTCCTTTTATCGGGGAAACTGCCAGCTGGCCTGTAAGCCGGGTTCTGTATGGCCCTCGCCCCGTACGGGGCGAGAACGTGGCGGCCATTCATCTTGGGCGCATGTTGCCATGCGCCTCACGCAACCTACCCGGACGGTGAGCCGGAAACAGCCCTCGAGGGTTTCCCCTCGCACCGCCCCTATTCGGTCTTGCTCCCGGTGGGGTTTACCGTGCCGCTCCTGTTGCCAGTCGCGCGGTGGGCTCTTACCCCACCCTTTCACCCTTGCCACGATTAGATCGTGGCGGTTTGCTTTCTGTGGCACTTTCCCTGGGGTCGCCCCCGCCGGCCATTAACCGGCACCGTGTCTCCATGGAGCCCGGACTTTCCTCACCCGCAGCCTTTCGGCTTCGCGGGTGCGGCCGCCCGGCCAGCTGGCAAGGCGTATAAAGGGGTTCAGGCCCGAAAACGCAAACGAAAAAGCAAGTTATCGCTTGTCAGGCGGGCGCTCCAAGTGCTGCCAGCTGCACCTTGACCTTGCCGCAATAGGCTGCGGACACCGGGTTCATCCGTGTGGCGCCGTGGCCGGCATTGTATTTCAGGATCGTGCCGCAGGTCGTGCCGCCGCCGAGATCCCGCGCCATGGCAAGGTACTTCATGCCGTATTTGATGTTGGTATCGGGATCGTAGAGACCCTGAACCGAACCGCTATAGCCCATCATTCTTGCCGTCGCCGGCTTGATCTGCATCAGGCCGATCTCGCCGGCGCTGCCGACCTGGTTCGGCTGGTAGTTGCTCTCGATCTTGATGACGGCATTGGCGAGCGACACCGGCACGCCGTAGCTGGCGGCATATCGCGCAATGATCGCCGAATACTGTCCGCTGCCGCCGACAACCGCCGCCTGGGGCGCTGGCCTGCTCTTCGGAGCGACTGACGCCGTTGCCATACGGTCGATGCGTTTGCGGTTACGCTTCACATGCTGTTTGGAGATTGTCTTTCTCGCAGCGGTCGGCCTTTTCGCGGAGACTGGCTTTTTCGTTCTTACCGCGGCCGCTTTTTCCACTTTTGCGGTGGTGGTCTTCTCTACTTTTGCACCACCTTTCGGCATGGCGGTTTTGCCGGCTGCGGCACTGAAGCCCTGATCGGCCCGTTGGCTCAGCGGTGCGCCGTTCGCCGCGCTGAAGGCAAAAGTCATTACGCCGGCAGCAATGGCTGCCGTTAAAACGGTCAATTTCTGCATGTGATCCTGTTCTGTTTGATCTGCACAAAGAACTTCGCGCAGATACCCTCAATCAACATCGGAACATCTGGGGGGATAGAGGTCCGACAATCTGTACGGATCGCCTTTGACGACGGAATTGGCGCCAAAGAAGGCGGCGCAAGTCACTTTAGGTAACAGATTGTAACTTTTAATCTGGGAAAAGATTATTTGAGAGAGGCTATCCTTGCGGAAGCGAGCAGCCTTTCCAGCGTGCGGATCGTCGATCCGTCAGCCATGCCATCGACCAGGCGCTGCCGGAAATGCCGCTGAAATGCCTCGACCACGATTTCGGTCTGCCGGTCGAAAGCGCCGGTGATCTCGACGCCATAACCATAGAGCGACAGCATCGACTGCAGCGCCTCGACCTCGGCGCCGGTATCATCTGGCTTCAGTACGGCGCCGCGCCGGATCGGTGCTGCCGGCACAACATGGCCGACACCGGCGGCAAACAAGGCTTTCCATGGAAATTTCTCGCCCGGATCGACCTTGCGCCCCGGTGCCACGTCGGAATGGGCGAGCACCCGCTGCGCCAGAATGGAATGGCGCTCGACAATGCCGACGCACAGGCCGATCACCGCGTCGATCTGCGGTTTTGGAAAATTGCGATAGCCGAGAGTATGCCCCGGATTGACGATCTCGATGCCGATCGAACAGGAGTTGATGTCGCTCTGTCCGAACCACCAGCTCTTGCCGGCATGCCAGGCGCGATCGCTTTCCCTTACCATCTGAACAATGCGGCCGTCCTCATGGACCAGATAGTGCGACGAGACCTCGCTTGCCGGATCGCACAACCATGCCTCGGCGCCGGCGCCGGTCGCCATGCCGGTGTAGTGCAGCACGATCATATCGGGTCTAAGCGTGCCGCGCCGCGGTCCGAAATTCGGCGATACCCTAACCTCGGCGCTCGGCTCGTCGGGCGGAAAGCCGCTCATGCGTGCCGCAGGCCTCGCTCGATCATCTCATAGGCCGCGTTGATCGCCGCCAGCCTGGTCGTCGCGATCTTGATGAATTCCTGCGGCAGGCCGCGTGCGATCAGCCGGTCCGGATGATTGTCGGAGACCAACTTGCGGTAGCGCCTGCGGACCTCCTCGAACGGCTTCCCACGCTCGATGCCGAGCACAACATAAGGATCGGCGGCGCCCAGATCGACATGCCGCGCCAGGATGCTCTGGTAGTGCGCCTCATCGATGCGGAAGATCTCGGCGATGCGATGCAGGAATTGGCGCTCGCGCTCATGCACCAGCCCGTCGGCCTTGGCGATGTGGAAGAGCCCGTCGAGTATGTCCTCCAGCATCAGGCAATTCGAATGGCCCGAACCGCAAAGCTGCGCCATCCGCTCGGCATAGGTTTCGAAACCGGCAATGTCGCGTTTGGCCAAATCGTAGAGCCGCGCCACATTGCGCCTCTGTTCCTTCGGCACCTCGAATATTTCCTGGAAGGCGCGCACCTCGTCTTGGGTGACGATGCCGTCTGCCTTGGCCATCTTGGCCGACAGCGCGATCATCGCCACCGAGAAGGCGACGCGCCGGCGCAGATCGGCATCGCCGGAGAAAACCGTGCGCACGGCTTCGACCACTTCGGCGACGCCTGACGACGCTGAAGATGAAACGCGTGTGACGAAGTCGCCGAGGCGGTCCCAAATCGACATGAGGGTTTCATAGGGCCAACCGCCCATCGCTATCAAGCCAAGACAGTGCCGCAGGGGCTGGCCCAATCGATTTGGCGGAATGCCTGAGGCGGCTGGCGCTAGCGCTCACCCATGGAAAATCCGCAGACGGCAGCCTCGCCGCGCAAACGGCGAGCCTGGCGATTGGCGCCTTGGGTCGTCGTTTCGGCGCAAGTAAGGGGCGAGGCGTACTTTTCGCGTTGCGGTTACCTGCGTCGGCGCACTCGGCCGCAAAGCGCGGGTATCGTAAGCAGCAGAAAGGCCGGCGTGTGAGGCCGGCCTCTCTTGGTTGTCACATCAATTATTGCGCCGGGGCAGCCGGCGCAGGAGCGGGGGCCGGGGCCGGCTCGGCAGGTTTGTTGGCGTCAGGAGCAGCCGGCTTCATCGTCTGGTCGGATGCCGGCGGGTTAGTGCTCTGCGTCGTAGTGTTGTCGGTGCCGCTGTCGCTGCAGGCCGCAACGCCAAGCAAGGCAAGCGCCGAGACCGACGCAAGAATGAGTTTCTTCATGATATCTCTCCTCTAATCACGCCACCGTTACCGGCGACGATCGAGGACACAATGCATCAGGTCATGATGAGTTTCGTAACGTTGCGTTTCCGCGTGTAACATCAAGCGCTTGGCCGTACAAAGCGTTGAGCACTAACAGGATGCGTAAAATGAAAATGCCGGAGGCGCTGCCATGACCGCAAGATGGGATTTCTGGATCGACCGCGGCGGTACCTTCACCGACATCATCGGCCGGGACCCGGAAGGCGGGCTGTATCCCAGGAAACTCCTTTCGGAAAATCCCGAAGCCTATGCCGACGCTGCCATCCAGGGCATTCGCGAACTGCTCGGCGTCCAGCCCGGCGCCCCAATCCCTTCCGCTCTGATCGGCGACGTCAAAATGGGCACCACGGTCGCCACCAATGCGCTTCTCGAGCGCAAGGGCGACCGCGTGCTGCTGCTCATCACCAAGGGCTTCCGCGATGCGCTGAGGATTGCCTATCAGGCCAGGCCCGATATCTTTGCCAAGCAGATCATCCTTCCCGAACAGCTCTACGAGCACGTCATCGAGATAGACGAACGCGTGCGCGCCGACGGTCGTGTCGAACGCCTGCTCGACATCGCCTCCGTGCGTCCTGCCATCGAACAGGCCAAGGCTGACGGTATCGATGCGGTCGCGATCGTCTTCATGCATGCCTGGAAACATCCCGATCACGAAAAGGCGGTCGCCAAAGTCTGTCGAAAGCTCGGATTCTCGCAGGTCTCGGTCAGCCACGAGGTCTCGCCGCTGATCAAGCTGGTCGGCCGCGGCGACACCACGGTGGTCGACGCGTATCTGTCGCCGATCCTGGCAAGGTATGTGCAAAGGGTTGCGGCGGAACTGGGTGCCGCGCCAATCTCCCCCCTTGTGGGGGAGATGTCGGCGAAGCCGACAGAGGGGGGCGCTGTCCCGCCAACATCTCAGTCTGTCACGCCCCCCTCTGCCCTGCCCCCTTTGCCGCCACTTGGCATCTCCCCCACAACGGGGGAGATTGGCCAATCCCCCCGCCTTATGTTCATGATGTCGTCGGGCGGCCTCACCGCCGCCGACATGTTCCAGGGCAAGGATGCGCTGTTGTCCGGCCCGGCCGGCGGCGTCGTCGGCATGGTCGAGACGGCAAAACTCGCCGGTTTCGGCAAAGTCATCGGCTTCGACATGGGCGGCACCTCCACCGATGTCGCCCACTATGATGGCGACTACGAGCGCGCCTTCGACACCGAGGTCGCCGGCGTGCGCATCCGCGCGCCGATGATGCGCATCCACACCGTCGCCGCCGGCGGCGGCTCGATCCTGCACTATGAGGCCGGCCGCTTTCGCGCCGGGCCGGATTCGGCCGGCGCCAATCCCGGCCCGGCCGCCTACCGGCGCGGCGGTCCGCTTGCGGTCACCGACGCCAATGTCATGCTGGGAAAGCTGCAGCCCGACTTCTTTCCGGCCATTTTTGGGCCGGGCCAGGACGAACCGCTCGACGTGCGGACAGTTCGCGAGACGTTCACCGCACTTGCCGCCGAAATCGGCGACGGCCGCTCGCCGGAAGCCGTTGCCGAAGGGTTCGTCACCATCGCCGTCGAAAACATGGCCAATGCCATCAAGAAGATTTCGGTGCAGCGCGGCTACGACGTCACCGAATACCTGCTGAATTGTTTCGGCGGCGCCGGCGGCCAGCACGCTTGCCTCGTCGCCGATGCGCTCGGCATGGAGGCTGTGCTGATCCATCCCTTTTCCGGCCTGCTCTCGGCATACGGCATCGGCCTGTCCTCGGTGTTTGCGTCACGCCAGCAGGCGCTGCTGAAGCCGCTGGCGGACGATTCCGGGCCGGCGATCAACGAGCTCATCGCAACGCTGCGCAAAGCCGTCATCGACGAACTCGCCGCGCAAGGCATCACCGAAGACGCGGTCGCCTCGAAGCCGGTGCTGCAGATCCGCTATGACGGCACCGATACCGCGCTGCCTGTGAACTTTGGGCACGGCTCGATTGCGCAGGCCAAGGCGGACTTCGAACTGGCGCACAAGGCGCAGTTCGGCTTCGTCTATGACGACAAGCCGATGATCGTCGAATCGGTCGGCGTCGAAGGTACCGATACCGGCAGCACCGGCCGCGACGAAAGCGATTCATTTCTTGAACACAAGGCCGCAAGTCCTTCCGGGACGCGGAAAATTTTCGTCGACGGCATCTGGCGCGACGCTGGCATCTTCCCTCGCGAAACGCTGAAGCCCGGTAACAAGATCGCCGGCCCCGCTTTGATCATCGAGCCGAACCAGACCATCGTCGTCGAGCCCGGCTGGCAGGCCGAGATCACCGCCAAGGACCATGTACTGATGCGCCGCATCGAGAAGAAGCACCGGCAGGCCGCACTCGGCACCGAAGCCGATCCGGTGATGCTGGAGGTCTTCAACAATCTGTTCATGTCGATCGCCGAGCAGATGGGCGTAACGCTGCAGAACACCGCCTATTCGGTCAATATCAAGGAGCGGCTCGACTTCTCCTGTGCCGTTTTCGACCGGAATGGCGCGCTGGTCGCCAACGCGCCGCATATGCCGGTGCATCTCGGCTCGATGGATCGCTCGGTGGAGACCATCATCCGGCTCAATTCCGGCGACATTCACCCCGGCGACGTCTTTGCCCTGAACGCCCCTTACAATGGCGGCACGCATCTGCCTGATATCACCGTGGTGACACCGGTGTTTTCCCTCTCCCTCGAGGGGAGGGTGGCCGCGAAGCGGCCGGGTGGGGTCCTCTCAGAAGGCACCACAAATGCGTCGAGCACTGCCGCAACGACCCCCACCCGGGGGGGGGTTGTTCCCCCCCCCCCCCGGGGGGTGGGGGGCCCCCTTCCCGCCCGGGTGGGGTCCTCTCAGAAGGCACCACAAATGCGTCGAGCACTGCCGCAACGACCCCCTCCGGCGGCTTCGCCGCCACCTCCCCCTCGAGGGGGGAGGAGATCCTCTTCTACGTAGCCTCGCGTGGCCACCATGCCGACATCGGCGGCACCGCGCCCGGCTCGATGACGCCGCTTGCCACTACCGTCGATGAGGAAGGTGTGCTGTTTGACAATTTCCGCATCGTCGATCGCGGCAGGTTCCGCGAGAAGGACCTGGAGACGCTGCTGACCGACCACCCCTACCCGGCGCGCAATCCGCACCAGAACATCGCCGACCTCAAGGCGCAGATCGCCGCGAACGAAAAGGGCGTCGCCGAGCTGCGCAAGATGGTCGCGCATTTCGGCCTTGGCGTCGTCGAAGCCTATATGGGCCATGTCCAGGACAATGCCGCCGAAAGCGTGCGTCGCGTACTGGAGCGGCTGCCCGGCAGTTCCGAATACGAATATCCGACCGACACCGGCCAAATGATCAAGGTGAAGATATCGGTCGACCGGCACAAGCGCGAAGCGACCGTCGACTTCACCGGCACGTCGCCAGTGATGAAGAACAATTTCAACGCGCCAGAGCCGGTCGCCCGTGCCGCGGTGCTTTATGCCTTCCGCGTCATGGTCGAAGACAACATCCCGATGAATGCCGGATGTCTGCGGCCGATCAACATCGTCATTCCCGACGGCTCGATGCTGAAGCCCGCCTATCCCGCGGCAGTCGTCGCCGGCAATGTCGAGACCTCGCAGCACGTCACCAACGCGCTGTTCGGCGCGATGAGGGCAATGGCCAATGCGCAAGGCACGATGAATAATCTCACCTTCGGCAACAAGCAGTACCAGTATTATGAGACGATCTGCTCCGGTTCGCCGGCCGGCCGCATGAACGACGGCCGCGGCTTTCACGGCACCTCCGGCGTCCACACCCACATGACCAATTCGCGCCTGACCGATCCGGAAGTGCTGGAACTGCGTTTCCCGGTATTGCTCGAAGATTTCCATATCCGCGAAGGTTCCGGCGGCAAAGGCAAATGGAATGCCGGCGACGGCACCAAGCGCACCATCCGCTTCCTCGAAAAAATGGAATGCGCGATCCTGTCCTCGCATCGCAACCGCCCGCCGCAAGGCCTGGACGGCGGCGGCGATGGCGAGGTTGGCTCGACCAAGATCCGCCGCAAGGATGGCCGCGTCGAGGTCCTGAAGGCCTGCGATCAGACCATCCTCGACGCCGGCGAGGCAGTCATCGTGACGACGCCGACGCCTGGTGGATTTGGCAAGGCCTGAGCTCGCGTCAACAGGCTGTCACCGGCCTGTCATGACCCTGCGCTACCCGCTTGCGGCAAAGCAAACGGGGAATCGCCTTGCCATGACGGACATTTCTGGAGAACTGGTTTTTCGCCGCGGCAAGGAAGTTGGCAAAGCCGTCTACCAGAACCGCCCGCTGTCGAAAGCCGGCATCTCCGAGCGCTTGTTCGCCTTCCTGTTCTCCGGCCTTGTCTACCCGCAGATCTGGGAAGACCCCGAAATCGACATGGACGCGATGCAGCTCGGCAAGGGTCACCGCATCGTCACCATTGCCTCGGGCGGCTGCAACATCCTCGCCTATCTCACCCGGTCGCCGGAAAGGATCGATGCCGTCGACCTCAACACCGCCCACATCGCGCTGAACCGTATGAAGCTCGAAGCCGTCCGTCACCTGCCGTCGCAGGGCGACCTGTTCCGTTTCTTCGGCGCGGCTGAGACCGGGCACAATTCGCAGGCCTACGACCGCTTCATCGCACCGCATCTCGACCCGGTCAGCCGCCATTATTGGGAGCGCCGCAGCTGGCGCGGCCGTCGCCGCATCGCTGTCTTCGACCGCAATTTCTACCAGACCGGCCTGCTTGGCCTGTTCATCGCCATGGGCCATCGCACCGCAAAATTCTTCGGCGTCGACCCGGCCGACATCATGGACGCCAAGAGCATCGCCGATCAGCGCCGCTTCTTCGACGAAGAGCTGGCGCCGGTCTTCGAAAAACCGCTGCTGAAATGGGCGACTTCGCGAAAAGCTTCGCTGTTCGGCCTCGGCATTCCGCCGGCCCAGTACGATTCGCTGATCACCTCGGGTGACGGCACCATGGCCAGCGTGCTCAAGGCGCGGCTGGAAAAGCTCGCCTGCGATTTTCCGCTGAAGACCAACTATTTCGCCTGGCAGGCTTTTGCCCGCCGCTATCCCAATCCCGGCGAGGCCGCCCTGCCCGCCTATCTCGAAAAGCGCAACTACAAGACGATCCGCAACAATGTCGATCGCGTGGCAATCCACCATGCCAATCTGATCGAGTTCCTTGCCAGCAAGGATGCCGGTTCGGTCGACCGCTTCGTGCTGCTCGACGCACAGGACTGGATGACGGACGACCAGCTCAACGGGTTGTGGGCCGAGATCACCCGAACCGCCTCCACCGGCGCCCGCGTCATCTTCCGCACCGCAGCGGAACCCAGCCTGCTGCCCGGCCGCGTCTCGAATTCGCTGCTCGACCAGTGGCGCTACGAGAACGACGCCTCGCGCGAGTTTTCGGCGCGCGACCGCTCGGCGATCTATGGCGGCTTTCATCTCTACGTGAAGCAGGGCGCATGAGCACGACCGAGTTGCCGGCCAGCCATGCCGAGCTGATGGACGGCGTTTACCGCTGGCAGCGTCATATCTACGACCTGACCCGCAAATATTATTTGCTCGGTCGCGACCGGCTTATCGCCGGCCTGGATGTGCCGGCCGGCGGCACCGTGCTCGAGCTCGGCTGCGGCACCGGCCGCAACATCATCCTTGCCGCCCGCCGCTATCCCGGCGCGCGCTTCTTCGGCCTCGATATTTCGGCCGAGATGCTGGAGACGGCCACCGCCGCCCTTGCCCGCGAAGGCCTCTCCGGCCGCGTCACGCTGGCGCGCGGCGATGCCACGGATTTCGACGCAAAGGCGCTGTTCGGCGTCGAAAATTTCGACCGCGTCTTTGTCTCGTATTCGCTGTCGATGATCCCCGGCTGGGAGAAGACGGTATCCGCGGCTCTTGCTGCCCTGTCATCTGGCGGCTCGCTGCATATCGTCGATTTCGGCCAGCAGGAGGCCCTGCCCCGCTGGTTCCGCACGCTGCTGCGCGGCTGGCTGAAAAAATTCCATGTCGAGCCACGTCAATCGCTGCGCGCGGTTCTGGATTCGGAATCTGCAAGAACCGGTGCAAGCTTCCGTTTCCAAGCGCTTTATCGCGGCTATGCGTGGCTCGCTGTGATCGGCCTAGGTCGATAGCCAGGGTGTGTTGAGATTCAGGTCAGGCCGAGTCGAAAACGGATAGTGTCCTGAAGGTTCTGCAAAAAGTTTTGGAGAGAGAACGGCGCTTGCTCTGAAGGGCGAGCGGCCATGGCACGGTGGTGA